>NZ_JBSFZS010000168.1:0-12481 GCF_053600395.1 Streptomyces sp. NPDC005070
GATGTACTTGGGCTTTCGGCCGGTGCGGCGAGAGGGCGTGCCGGGAGTCGCGACGGGGCGAACGTTGCCTGTCGCGGCACTAGCGTCCCGAACCGGGGCGCCGGGCGGCCCAGTCGGGCACCTGGCCGACCGGCAGCTCAGTCGGGCACCGTGCCGCCCGGCGGCTCAGTCGGGCAGCAGGTGGCCGCGGCGGGAGAGCAGGAACTTCTTGAAGGCGGCCACCGGCGGGGTGTCCGGGTGGCCGTCCAGCCAGGCGACGCCGATCTCGCGCACCGCGCGCGGTGCGGTGACCGTGAGTTCGACGACTCCCGGACGGGGGACGGCCGGTGGCGGCAGCAGGGCAACGCCGAGGCCGGCGGCGACGAGGCCGCGGAGCGTCTCCGCCTCCTCCCCCTCGAAGGCGATGCGCGGCCGGAACCCCGCCTCCTGGCACAGGTCGTCGGCGATGCGGCGCATCCCGTAACCGGGTTCCAGGGTCACGAACGTCTCGTCGGCCGCCTCGGCGAGCCGGATGCGCCGGCGCGAGGCGAGCGGATGGTCGGCCGGCACGACCAGGCGGAGCTTCTGCTCGTCGAGCCGGCGGCCCACCAGATCGGGCGCGTCCGGCACGGGCGAGGTCAGGCACAGGTCCAGTTCGCCCGACCGCAGCCGCTCCAGCATGGCCTCCCCGTAGTTCTGCACGAGGCTGAAGCGGACGCCCGGATGGTCGGCGCGGAACGCGCGGATCAGCCCCGGCACCGTCTCCGAGCCCATCGTGTGCAGAAAGCCGAAGGCGACCTTGCCGGTGGCCGGGTCGGCGTCCGCGCGCACCTCCTCGGCGGCGCGCTCGACCTCGGCGAGGGCCCGTTCCACGGAGGAGAGGAAGGTGCGGCCGGCCGGGGTCAGCGACACCGTGCGGCCATGGCGCGCGAACAGGTCGACGCCCAGGTCCTGTTCGAGTCTGACCAAGGCCCGGGACAGCGTCGACTGCGGGACGCCCATCTGCTCCGCGGCCCGGGTGACGTGCTCGGTGCGGGCGACGCCGGCGAAGTACGCCAGGCGCGGGGCGAGCAGTCTCGCGAGGTGCGCACTGTCTTCTGTGTCACTGAACGGTGACAGGTGAGCCTGTGACCTCTGCTGATGCGCCATGGGAACGATTATGTCGATTCCATGCATTGGACGGATGAACGGCGGCTCCTTAGGTTCGAGGTATGCCTTCCGCCAGTACCGGGGCGCCCGTCACCACGGGCGCCGCCGCCTCCGCTCACACCGCCGTCTCCCTCCCCACCGCCTCCGCCGACTCCCGCATGGCCCCCGGTGGGCCCGGCTACCGCCGGATGAGCTTCGCGCTCTTCCTCGCGGGCGTCGCGACCTTCGCTCTCCTGTACTCCACCCAGGCCCTGCTGCCGCTGCTCTCCTCGGACTTCGGGGTGAGCGCGAGCGAGGCGAGCTGGACGGTGTCGGCCGCGACGGGCGGGCTCGCGCTGTTCGTCCTGCCGATGAGTGCGCTGTCGGAGCGGTTCGGACGGCGTACGCTGATGACGGCGTCCCTGGCGGTGGCGGTCGCCGTGGGCCTCCTGGTCCCCTTCGCGCCGTCGATCGGCACGCTGGTGGTCCTGCGTGCGGTTCAGGGCGCGGCACTCGCGGGACTCCCGGCGTCGGCGACGGCGTATCTGGCGGAGGAGGTCCGCCCCAAGGCGCTGATCACCGCGATCGGCCTGTTCGTCGCGGGCAACAGCGTCGGCGGGATGAGCGGCCGGGTCATCACCGGCTGGGTGGCGCAGGAATGGGGCTGGCGGGTGGCCGTCGGCACGATCGGGCTGATCGCCGTGGTCTGCGCGGTGGCCTTCCGGCTGCTGCTTCCGGCGCCGCGGCACTTCACGCGGGGTTCGCTGCGGCCCCGGGTGCTGGCCCGCACGGTGCGCGACCACCTCGCCAACCCGCTGCTGTGCCGGCTGTACGCGATCGGCGCGCTGTTCATGATGGTGTTCGGCGGGGTCTACACGGTCATCGGCTACCGCCTCGGCGAGGCGCCGTTCTCGCTCCCGCAGGGCATCGTCGGCTCGGTCTTCCTGGTCTATCTCGTCGGTACGGTGTCGGCGTCGACGGCGGGCCGGCTGGCCGGCCGGCTCGGCCGCCGAGGCTCCCTGTACGTGGCGGGCGCCACCACGACCGCGGGGCTGCTCCTCTCCCTGGCCGGCTCCCTGGTGATGGTGCTGCTCGGCCTGGTCCTGATCACCGCGGGCTTCTTCGCGGGCCACGCGGTGGCGTCGTCGTCGGTGAGTCACACCGCGAAGGCGGGACGGGCACAGGCGTCGGCCCTCTACCAGTCCGCGTACTACATCGGCTCCAGCGCGGGCAGCACGCTGGGCGCGGTCGCCTTCCACGCGGGGGGCTGGGCGGGCACGGTGACCATGGGGCTGTTCGCGGTGCTGGGCGTCGTCACGATCACCCTGTTCGGCTCCCGCGCGGCCCGTACCGCCGCGCGCCGCGTGCCCGCGCCGGCCCACTGAGGGCCTCGGCCCGCCTGCCGTAACACCCCCTGTGACCTGCCGTTCTCCCCACTCCGCACGCCATTGTCAGTGGGCTGCGGTAGCTTCCGAAGTGCCGGCGCGATGACGCGCGAATCGGAAACGGCCACAGGGGTGGGTTGGCGATGAGCGAGGGTACGGCGACGACGGACCTGGACGTCCGGCTGGAGCAGCACCGGGTCGAGCTGACGGGGTACTGCTACCGCATGCTCGGTTCGTCCTTCGAGGCCGAGGACGCGGTGCAGGACACGATGGTCCGGGCCTGGCGCGGCTACGCCACGTTCGAGGGCCGCTCCTCGATGCGGTCCTGGCTGTACCGGATCGCGACGAACGTGTGCCTGGACATGCTCAACGCGGGCAACAGGAGAGCTCGTCCGATGGATCTCACGGGCCCCTCGCCGCTGGCGCAGGCCGCGCTCACCCCCCGCCCGGACAACACCTGGCTGGAGCCGATGCCCGACGGCCGCGTGCTGCCGACGACCAGCGATCCGGCGGAGGCCGCGGTGGCCAAGGAATCGGTGCGGCTGGCGTTCATGGCGGCCCTGCAGCAGCTTCCGCCCAAGCAGCGAGCGGTGCTCATCCTGCGCGAGGTCCTCGCGTGGCGGGCGAGCGAGGTCGCCGAGCTGCTCGGCACGAGCGTCGCCTCGGTCAACAGCGCCCTCCAGCGGGCCCGCGCCACCCTCGCGGAGAACGACGGAGCGGGCGCGGACGCCGCGACCTCCGACCCGCTCGACGAGGAGCAGCAGAAGCTCCTGGAGCGCTATGTGGCGGCCTTCGAGGGGTACGACATGAGGGCGCTGACGGCGCTCCTGCACGAGGACGCGGTCATGACGATGCCGCCGTTCGACCTGTGGCTGCGGGGCACGGACGACATCACCGGCTTCATGACGACGCTGGGCGCCGCCTGCGCCGACTCGCGCCTGATCCCGGTGGAGGTCAACGGCCTGCCGGGCTTCGCGCAGTACAAGCCGGACGAGGAGGCGGGCGGCCACACCCCCTGGTCGGTGCAGGTGCTGGAGATCTCAAAGGGCCGCATCTCCGGGTTCCACTTCTTCCTGGACACGGCCCGCTGGTTCCCCCTCTTCGGACTCCCCCTCCATCTCGACGGTCCCGAGGCTCCCGGGCCGCGGGGCGAGGCCGGATCCACGGCTGTCGGTGGTCTCGAAGCGGAGGCCGACGAGGTCGAGTAGGGCGCGCAGTGCCGGGTCCGGGCCGTGCAGGCGGATCCGGCCTCCCGCCCTGCGGGCCGCCAGTTCCATGCGGGCCAGCACGTCGACGGTGGTGAGGCCGGGCGGCCCGAGGCCTGCGACGTCGCAGACCACGACCCCGCAGCCGCTCGCCCCCAGGAGCGCCCGGACAGCCTCGCAGAGCCGGGGCACCTCGTCCCGGGTGACGAGTCCTGGCAGCACGAGCACGGCCGGTTTCGCGGAGTCCACGGTCAGTAGACCGCCCGGCGCCCGTGAACTCATCGCGGGCGGCGCGGAAGATCACATTGACCCGCGTCGGCTCCGCCCCCTTGGGTTGGGTGCATGCCCCATGAATCGGTTCCGCCCGCGATACGCGACGGCCTGCCGGCCTGCTCCCCGCCCACCCGGGGGGCCTTGTGCGAGGAGTGCTGACGGGCTTCGCGGTCATCGCCGTCGTCATCGGCGTCGGGTACGTCATCGGGCGGCGGGGCCACCTCGGGGACAACGGGCGGGAGACGCTGACGAAGCTCGCCTTCCATGTGGCCTCGCCCGCGCTGCTGTTCACGACGCTCGCGGGGGCGGACCTGTCGGTCGTCTTCTCCAGCCGGCTCCTGGTCACGGCGATGAGCACGGCCGCGGCGGCCGGGGTGTTCGTCGCGGTGGGGGCCGTACGGCGCTGGGGCCTGGGCCGGACGACGATCGGCGCGCTCTGCTCCAGTTACGTCAACTCCGGCAACCTCGGTATCCCGATCGCCGTGTACGTGCTGGGTGACGCCTCGCTGGTGGCGCCCGTGCTGCTGTTCCAGCAGATCATGGTCACGCCGATCGCCCTGACCGTCCTCGATCTGTCAGGGGCGGGTGAGAAGGGCCCCCTGTGGCGGCGGCTGCTGACACCGCTGCGCAATCCCATCGCGGTCGGCTCGCTGAGCGGGGTCGCGGTCTCGGCGGCCGGGCTGAGCGTGCCGGGTCCGATCCTGGAACCGCTCCGGCTGATCGGCGGCATGTCGGTGCCCGCGGTGCTGCTGGCGTTCGGGATCTCGCTGTGCGGCAGCGCCCTGCCGGGCCGGGGCTCGGACCGGGGCCCGGTGCTGCTGTCGGTGGCGCTGAAGGCGGTGGGGCAGCCGCTGGCCGCCTGGGCACTCGCCGTCGGCGTGTTCGGCCTGCGCGGCGCGCCGCTGCTCGACGTCGTGGTGACCTCGGCCCTGCCGGCCGCGCAGAACCTCTTCACGTACGCCTCGCGCTATGGGGTCGGCGAGTCCCTGGCCCGCGAGTCGATCCTGCTCTCGACGATCCTGGCCGTGCCGGTGCTCGTGGTGATCGCGGCCGCACTCGGATGAAACGGCGACGGGGACCGGCGCGCGAGCGCCGGTCCCCGTCCTGGGCCTCGTGAGGGTCAGGCGATCCGGTCCAGCACGATCGGGGTGGCCTTGAAGTCGGTGCCGGCCGCGCCGATGTCGTACGAGCCCTCGACGGCCTGGAGCGCGTAGTCGAAGCGGTCCGGGGTGTCCGTGTGGAGGGTCAGCAGGGGCTGGCCCGCGGTCACCGTGTCGCCCGGCTTGGCGTGCAGCTCGACACCCGCGCCGGCCTGCACCGGGTCCTCCTTGCGGGCGCGTCCGGCACCCAGGCGCCAGGCGGCGATCCCGATGTCGTACGCGTCGAGGCGGGTCAGTACGCCGGAGGCCGGGGCGGTCACGACGTGCTGCTCGCGGGCGACGGGCAGCGTGGCGTCCGGGTCTCCGCCCTGGGCGGCGATCATGCGGCGCCACACGTCCATCGCGGAGCCGTCGGCGAGCGCCTTCGCCGGGTCGGCGTCCTTGATCCCGGCCGCGTCGAGCATCTCGCGCGCCAGGGCGACGGTGAGCTCGATGACGTCGGCGGGGCCGCCGCCGGCGAGGACCTCGACGGACTCGCGGACCTCCAGGGCGTTGCCGGCGGTCAGGCCGAGCGGCGTGGACATGTCGGTGAGGAGCGCGACCGTCCTCACGCCGTGGTCGGTACCGAGGCCCACCATCGTGGAGGCCAGCTCGCGGGCGTCCTCGATGGTCTTCATGAAGGCGCCGGTGCCGACCTTCACGTCGAGAACCAGCGAGCCGGTGCCCTCGGCGATCTTCTTGGACATGATGGAGGAGGCGATGAGCGGGATGGCCTCGACCGTGCCGGTGACGTCGCGGAGCGCGTAGAGCTTCTTGTCGGCGGGGGCGAGGCCGTCGCCGGCCGCGCAGATGACCGCGCCGGTGGTGTCGAGGACGTGCAGCATCTCCTCGTTGGAGAGCAGCGCGCGCCAGCCCGGGATGGACTCCAGCTTGTCCAGGGTGCCGCCGGTGTGGCCGAGGCCGCGTCCGGAGAGCTGGGGCACCGCGGCACCGCAGGCGGCGACGAGCGGGGCCAGCGGAAGGGTGATCTTGTCGCCGACGCCGCCGGTGGAGTGCTTGTCGGCGGTCGGCCGGGACAGGGAGGAGAACTCCATGCGCTCGCCCGAGGCGATCATCGCGGCCGTCCAGCGGGCGATCTCACGGCGGTTCATGCCGTTGAGCAGGATCGCCATGTTGAGTGCGGCCATCTGGTAGTCGGCGACCTCGCCGCGGGTGTACGCGTCGATGACCCAGTCGATCTGCGCGTCACTGAGTTCGGCGCGGTCCCGCTTGGTGCGGATGACGGAGACGGCGTCCATGGCCATGGCGTTCCTTCCGAAAGATGAGCGGCCCCTCCCCGGCGTCAGCCGGCCGGAGGGGCCGCGGGGCATTACTTGGTGAGATGGGCCGGCCCGAAGGCCTGCGGCAGCATCTCGGACAGGGGCACGAGCCCGCGCGGTGTCTCCACGATCAGTTCGTCCCCGCCGAACTCGAACAGGAGCTGGCGGCAGCGTCCGCACGGGACGAGGATCTCGCCCCGCCCGTCGACACACGTGAAGTGCGTCAGCCGGCCGCCTCCGGTGGCCCGCAGTTCGGAGACCAGACCGCACTCGGCGCACAGGCCGAGGCCGTAGGAGGCGTTCTCGACGTTGCAGCCGGAGACGATCCGGCCGTCGTCGACGCGAGCGGCGGCGCCGACCGGGAAGTCCGAGTAGGGGGCGTACGCACGGGTCATCGCCGTACGGGCCACCTCCCGCAGCTCCTCCCAGTCGACGTCCGCGGAGTCCGCGCCGGCGGCCGTCACTTCCCCTGTCCCTTCCGGTACGGCAGGCCGTCCGCCTTCGGCATGCGCAGGCGCTGCGCCGACAGGGACAGGACGAGGAGGGTGATGACGTACGGCGTGGCGGAGACGATCTGGCTGGGCACCTCGTTGGTCATGGCGTACCAGAGGAAGACGAGGACGCCGATGACCAGGGTGATGACGGCCGAGACGTACTTCTTCTTGACCCCGAGCCAGATCGCGCCGATCACGAGCAGGATGGAGCCGAGCAGCAGCAGGGCGTGGACGTTCTCGGAGCCGCCACGCAGGTTGAGGCTGTCGGTGTAGCCGAACAGTCCGGCGCCGAGGGCGAGGCCGCCGGGCATCCAGTTGCCGAAGATCATCGCCGCGAGACCGATGTAGCCGCGGCCGGCGGTCTGGCCCTCCAGGTAGAAGGGGTTGGCGACGATGGAGAGGAAGACTCCGCCGAGGCCGGCCAGTCCGCCGGAGATGATCACGGCGATGTACTTGTACTTGTAGACGTTCACGCCGAGCGACTCGGCCGCGATCGGGTTCTCGCCGCAGGACCGCAGGCGCAGACCGAACGAGGTGCGCCACAGGACCCACCAGGTGCCGGGGATCAGCGCGATGGCGATCAGGGTCAGCCAGGAGACGTCGGTGACCAGACCGCCGAGCAGGCCCGCGATGTCCGAGATGAAGAACCAGCCCTTGGAGTTCAGGGTGCTGAGCCAGTCGGAGAGCCCTGGCACGGTGAACTGGCCGAGCGAGTCGACCGGCGGGGACTGCTTGGCCGAGCCGCCCTGGACGCCCACGAAGGCGATCGGCGACAGGTAGCGGGTGACGCCGAGGGCCAGGATGTTGATGGCCACACCGGAGACGATGTGGTTGACGTTGAAGGTGACCGTGATGATCGCGTGCAGCAGGCCGCCGAGGGCGCCGCCGATGATGCCGACCAGGACACCGGTCCACGGGCCCCACTGGTAACCGGCCCAGGCGCCGAACCAGGTGCCGAGGATCATCATGCCTTCGAGGCCGATGTTGACGACGCCGGAGCGCTCGGCCCACAGACCGCCGAGACCGGCCAGGCCGATCGGGACGGCCAGTTCGAGCGCGGTCGACATCTGGCTGACGTTGGTGATGCCGTCAGCGCCGGTGATGATGCGGACGATCGAGGTCAGCGCCAGGGCGCCCGCGATCACCAGCAGGAGGACGGGGAGCGACATCCGGCGGCTCTTGGGAGCCGCGGGCTGCAGCGTGGGCTGGTTGACGTCGGCTGCGGTGGTCATCGTCCCGCCACCTCCTTCTCGGTGTTGTCGTTTCCGCCGAGGACGTTGCCCGCGGCGAGTTCGGCGCCGACGCGGCGCTGCTGACGGCGCAGACCCCACTCGCGCACGGCCTCGTACGAGACGACGACCGAGATCACGATCAGGCCCTGCATGATGACCGCGATCTCCTTGTCGTACCCGTGGAAGTCGAGTTCGGGCGAGGCCTTCTCGAGCCAGGCCCACAGCAGGGCCGCGAAGGCGATGCCGACGGGGCTGTTGCGGCCGAGCAGCGCGATACCGATACCCAGGAAGCCGATGCCGGTCGGGAAGTTCAGGCTGTACGTGTGGGTGTCGCCGAGCAGGATCGGCAGACCCGCGAGACCGGCGATGCCGCCGGAGAGCAGCATCGCGGTGAGCACCATGCGCTTGGGGTCGACACCACTGGCCGCGGCGGCCGACTCGGAGGCGCCGGAGGCGCGCAGGTCGAAGCCGAAGCGGGTGCGGTTCAGCACGATCCAGTAGCCGATGCCGAGGACCACGGCGAGGATGACCAGGCCGTAGATCTCGCCCGCGTCGCCCATGCTGAAGCCGGGGATCCAGCCGGACTTGTGCATCTCGCCGGTGGTGTTGTTGTTGCCGAGCTTGACGCCGAAGACGTCGGGCAGCCACAGGTAGGCGATGACGGAGGTCGCGATCGCGTTGAGCATGATCGTCGCGACGACCTCGCTGACCCCGCGGGTGACCTTGAGGACACCGGCGATGCCGGCCCAGAAGGCGCCGGTGCAGATGGCGGTCAGCATCAGCAGCGGGACCTGGAGCGCGGCCGGCAGCGCGACGTGCGCGCCGACGATCGCGGCCATCATGGCGGCGAGCTGGTACTGGCCGTCGACACCGATGTTGAACAGGTTCATCCGGAAGCCGACGGCCACCGCCAGCGCCGCGATGTAGTACAGCGAGGCCTGGTTGATGATCAGGACCTGGATGTCGGAGTACGTAGCCTGCTCGAACATGATCGTGTACGGCTCGATCGGGTTCTTGCCCGAGGCGAGCAGCACGATCGAGGTGAGCGCCACGGCGACGACGAGCGCGATGACCGGCCCGGCCACTCCGAGGAGGATGCGCTCCTTGTCGAACTTCTTCATCAGCGGGCCTCGTCTTCCGGGGCGTCCGCCGGGTTCTCGGCGGGCTCTTCGAGCTCGGCCGCTTCGGCGAGCTCCTCGTTCTCCAGGTGTCCGGAGGCGGCACCGGTCATGGCCGAGCCGAGCTCCTCCGGGGTGATGGTGGCCGGGTCCGCGTCCGCGACCAGCTTGCCGTTGTAGATCACCCGGAGCGTGTCGGACAGGCCGATGAGCTCGTCCAGGTCCGCGGAGATCAGCAGGACGGCGAGTCCTTCGCGGCGCGCCGCGCGGATCTGGTCCCAGATCTGCGCCTGCGCGCCGACGTCCACACCACGGGTGGGGTGGGCGGCGATCAGGAACTTCGGCTTGTGGCTCATCTCGCGGCCGACGATCAGCTTCTGCTGGTTGCCGCCGGACAGGGAGGCCGCGGTGACGTCGATGCCGGGGGTGCGCACGTCGTATTCCTCGACGATGCGGCGGGTGTCCTGCTGGGCGCCCTTGATGTCGATCCAGACACCCTTGGCGTTGGGCTTCTCGGTGACGTGGCCGAGGATGCGGTTCTCCCAGAGGGGGGCTTCCAGGAGGAGGCCGTGGCGGTGCCGGTCCTCGGGGATGTAGCCGATGCCGTTCTCGCGGCGCTTGCGCGTGGACATCCCCGTGATGTCCTCGCCCGCGAAGCGGATGACACCGGAGTCGGCGGCCTTCAGGCCGATCAGCGCGTCGATGAGCTCGGTCTGGCCGTTGCCCTCGACACCCGCGATGCCCATGACCTCACCGGCGTGGATGGTGAAGGAGACATGGTCGAGCACGAGGCGTACGGCGCCGCGCTCCACCTCGTCCATGAGCAGGGCGGCGGAGCCCTTGCCCATCGACACCGAGCCCTTGGCGAAGACGACCAGGTCGTCGACCTCGATCACGGCCTGGTCGGTGACCGTCGACTCGGAGGTCTCCGGCGTCGGCAGTTCGCTGCCGACCATCAGCTCGGCGAGCTGACGCGGGGTCGTCTCCGAGGGCACGGCGGTGCCGACCGTCGTGCCGCGCCGGATGACCGTGATGTCGTCGGCGACCGAGAGCACCTCGCCCAGCTTGTGCGAGATGAAGATGACCGACAGCCCCTCGGCCTTGAGCTCGCGCAGGTTGTCGAACAGCGCGTCGACCTCCTGCGGCACGAGGACGGCGGTCGGCTCGTCGAGGATCAGGATGCGGGCGCCGCGGTAGAGGACCTTGAGGATCTCCACGCGCTGCCGTTCGGCGACGCCGAGCTCCTCGACCAGGACGTCGGGGCGGACCCCGAGGCCGTAGCGGTCGGAGATCTCCACGATCTTGCGGCGGGCCTTGGCGCCGATCCCGTACAGCTTCTCGCTGCCGAGGGTGACGTTCTCCAGGACGGTGAGGTTGTCGGCCAGCATGAAGTGCTGGTGGACCATGCCGATGCCGCGGGCGATGGCGTCGCCCGGCGACGAGAAGGTGACCTGTTCGCCGTTGACGGCGATGGTGCCCTCGTCCGGCTTCTGCATGCCGTAGAGAATCTTCATCAGCGTCGACTTGCCGGCGCCGTTCTCGCCGACGAGGGCGTGCACGGTGCCCTTGCTGACGCTGAGGTGGATGTCGTGGTTGGCCACGACGCCAGGGAATCGCTTCGTGATCCCGGCGAGTTCGACGGCGGTCACCTGACCGTTGACCGCGTCGGCCGGAGGGCTGCTGGACGCGTTGATGGCGCACTCTCCTGAGGGAAAGGGGGTCGTCTACGCGCGTAGCGCCCCTACGGCAACGAAAGGGGCTACAGGCCGCGAGAACGGGATACGTGGAGCAAGACTCCTCGTATCCCGTTGAGCGGACGTAACCCCGCGGTTACCAAGCGGCTCCGGGGCAGAACAGGCGCCTCCCTGTGCCGGCCGGCACGAAGACTTGCCCGAACTTCCCCGGGACCGCATTGGCTGCTCCTGAGGTACTTCTCGTCAGCTGGTCTTGACCTTGATCGCACCGCTGATGATCTTCTCCTGGGCGGCCTTGACGGCGTCCTGGATCGCGGTGTTGCTCTTGAAGGCCGGGTTGGAGTCGGCGAGGCCGACCTCACCGGACTTCAGATCGCCCCGAACGATACCGCTCTCGGGCTTGCCGTCCTCGACCGACTTCGCCAGGTTGTAGACCGCCTTGGCGACATCCTTGGTCGCGGAAGTCAGGATCGAGTCCTTGTACTGGGCCAGCGCCTCCTGGAGGTACTGGTCCGAGTCGACGCCGATCGCCAGAACCTTCTTGGCGGAGGCGGCCTCGATGACACCCTGACCGGACAGACCGGCCGCGGCGTAGACGACGTCGGCCTTCTTCTCGATCTGGCCCTCGGCGGCCGTCTTGCCCTTGTCGGGGCTGGAGAAGCCACCCTCCTGGGCGGTCTGCGTCAGGTACTGCGAGAGGACCTTGACGCCCGGCTTGGTGTCCTTGACGCCCTGCTCGAAGCCCGCCTCGAACTTGTGGATCAGCGGAACGTCCACGCCGCCCACGAAGCCGACGGTGTTGGTCTTGGTGGCCTTGGCGGCGGTGACGCCGGCCAGGTAGGAGGCCTCCTGCTCGGAGAAGACCAGGTCCGCGACGTTCTTCGCCGTGACGGTGGAGTCGTCGACGATGCCGAAGGTGGTGTTCGGGAACTTCTCCGCGGCGGCCTTGACGGCCGGGCCGTAGGCGTAACCGATGCCGATGACCGGGTTGTAGCCCTGCTTGGCCAGGGAGACCAGGCGCTGGGTCTTGTCCGCGTCCGTCTCACCGTCGGTGGGCTCGACGTCGGCGGTGGCGTACTTGAACTCGCTCTTCGCCTGCTTCAGACCCTCGAACGCAGCGTCGTTGAAGGACTGGTCGCCCTTGCCGCCGACGTCGTACGCGATGGCGAGGCCCTTGTGACCGCCCTTGGAGTCCGAGGAGGACGAGGAGGTCGAGGTGCCGCCACAGGCGGACAGAGCGAGGGCGAGAGAGGCGGTCGCAGTGCCTGCGAGCGCGATGCGGGTAACCCGGCGCATTACATGTGCTCCTGTCGTTCAGCGCCTGACGGTTCAGCTTCGGCGCTGGCTTCGCCGCAGATTAACGCGCGTAGACCAACTAGAAAACCCCTTCTGTCCACCTTGTTATCCGGCTGTGCTCGACGCCACTTGCCCAGGGGCCCCGCACCTGCCGATCGCGAAGGGAAAAGAACGGAGGAGGACGGTGAGGACGGACAGCGGAACGGGCGGGGGCCCGGTGGGGCCCCCCCGTGCCCCGGTCGTAGATATAATTATCCC
>NZ_JBSFZS010000169.1:0-12409 GCF_053600395.1 Streptomyces sp. NPDC005070
TCTCGCCGCACCGGCCGAAAGCCCAAGTACATCCAGTACGAGGACTTCCGGCCGGCACACCGAGAGCACGCACCGGGCGCCGCTCCTTGACGGGCGAACGTTGCCTGCCGCGGCACTAGACACTGTGCAGCGGTCGTACCGGAAAGCCCGAACTGATGCCGGCTAACCGCGGTCGCCCCGCCCCAGGGTGTCCTCCAGCCAGTCGAAGACGACCTCGCAGTGCTGTTGCGGCGCCATCGGCGAGCAGTGCAGTTGGGCACCGGTGGCCGCCCGCATCAGCCGGAACTCCTTGCGGGTACGCAGCAGTTCGAAGAACTCGCGTGGCTGACCCGGGTAGAAGATCTCGTCGTCGTAGTCGAGGACCAGTGTCGGGCACTTGATGCGGCCCACGATCCGGGTGATGTCGAGTGCCATGATCCGCTGGGCCGGTGTCCAGAAGTCGGTGAAGAGCCGGCCCTGCCGGGCGGCGAGCATCGCCGGGATCGAGAAGGGCTCGATCCGCTTCTTGAGGACGAACTGCTCGGACGGCGTCAGTTCGGGGGCGACCTCCTCGTTCCAGATACGGTTGGTCTCCGCCTTGTCCGGGGTCACGATGTCCCGAAGCTCCGCCGGGAAGCCCAGCCACGGGGAGAGGCAGCCCGGCAGTGCGGCCAGAGCGGCGATCCGGTGCTCGAAGGCCGCGGCGCGCGGTGCGAGGTCACCACCCATGGAGAGGCCGGTCAGCGCGATCCGACGGGCGTCGACGTCCCTGCGGCGCTCCAGCCAGTCCACGAGCGGGGAGACCACCTGCTCCCAGCGCGGACTGAAGACGAGCTGGTCGACGAAGAGCAACTGGCCCTGGCCCGGGCCGTCGTAGACGAGCGCGTTCCAGCCGCGGGCGAGCGCGGCGGAGACCCCGTAGGTCCACATGTCGACGTTCGGGCCGTCGCTCCCGTTCGTGAGGATGACGGTCGGCCGGGGCCTTCCCGAGTCGTCGGGGCGGAAGAACCAGACGGGAATCGAGATCCCGCCCTGGTACGGGACCTGGTCGGTGATCGCCGCCGGCGTGCACAGCCGTGCGAAGGTGTCCCACGACCGGCGCCCCGCCAGATAGACCTTCTTCTCGTCACCCGGGGTCTCCGAGCCGAGCACGAAGAACAGCGCCTGCCCGTAGTACTGGGCGGCGCGCAGCGAGTGAGCGCGGTGTGTCTGCTCGTGAGGCGAGGCGGTGGTCGTCAGCCGGTCGCCCCAGCGGCGGAACTCCGCGGTATAGGTCTGCTCGCTCGCCCCGGCCGCGTTGATGGCGTTGACGGCGGTCAGCACCTCCCCGACCTCGGACGCGCCGAATCCGGCGCCGCCGAGCGCGAGCAGCGCGTTGAAGTTGAGCCCCGGGTCCGTGAACAACTGCATGGCACCGGGCGTCGGCGACGGGTCGCCGGCCGGAGCCGGGGCCGAAGGGCGGGCGCCACGCTCCGTCGCGAAGGCCGGTGCCGAGCTCGCCGAGGCGGCGGACGCCGCCGACAGCACGACGGCCCCCGCTCCGGCCGCGAGCCCGGCGAGCGCGCCCCGTCGGGTGGGCGCCTGCGCATGGTCTGTGTACGCGTTCTTCATGGGAGCGAACGTAGGAGCAGGCCTTGCCGCCGACCGGCCCGCCGCTCCCGGCGATCCTCCGAACGGACCCCTTGGAGCGCCGGAACGGCTCCCCACGCGGCGACGGAAAAGGAGGGGCAATCTGCGCATTTCCAGATGCCTGAACCTAGGGTGGGGCGTTGTGAACCGCGATCAGCGAGCGAGGGACGACGAGGGGAGCGCGGCGCGACTCCTCGCGCTGTCGGACGGCGTTTTCGCGATCGCGATGACGCTGCTGGCGCTGGACATCACGCTGCCTGCCGGGCTGGACCCCGCCGGGTTCGAGCGTGCGCTGGGGGATGTGATGCCCAACCTGTTCGCGTACGCCATCAGCTTTCTGGTCATCGCGGCGTTCTGGCGGGGCCATCACCAGATGTTCCGGCACGCACGGGAAGTCGACGGGACGGTCATCCGGTTCGGGCTGCTGAGCCTGGGGCTGGTCGCCCTGATGCCGTTCCCCACCACTCTGCTGGCCGAGTACGGGGACCGGCCGCAGTCGGTGGCCGCCTACTCCGGCGCCGTCGCGGCCGTGGGAGCCGCGCAACTCGCGCTGGCGGTCGTGTTGTGGAAACGCCCGTGGCTCGGCAGCGAGGCACTGCCCGACGCCGTCGCCCGCAACGATGTGGCCGATCTGGCGTCGACCGTGGCGGTCTTCGTCATCGCGGTGCCGCTTGCCTTCGTGTCCCCGACGGGCGCGAAGTTGTGGTGGGTGGTGCTGATCCCCCTCAAGGCCGCGACGGGGAAGCGGGGCAAGCGCCTGCGCGCGGCCGGTCCACCATGAGCCGGACCGGCCGACCGTGCCGCTGTGCGGCCGGACACGGCGTTCGTGGGCTATCCGTTCACCGCGTGCAGCCGGCGCAGCAGCTCCGGCAGAGCGGTGCCTATCGGTTCGCGGACGACTTCGTCGGCGAGTTCGTCGTAGGGCGTGGGTTCGGCGTTGACGATGATGAGCCGGGCTCCGTGGTCGGCGGCGACACCTGCGAGGCCGGCCGCCGGCTGGACCTGGAGGCTGCTGCCGACGGCGATGAAGACCTGGCAGGCCTTGGCGATGGCGGCGGCCTGGCCGAGGACGACGGGGTCGAGGCGTTCGCCGAACATGACGGTCGCCGGTTTGAGGATCCCGCCGCACTTCGGGCAGTCCGGGTCGTCTTCCCCGGCGTCGACCCGGGCGAGAGCGTCCTCCATGGGAGCCTTCGCATGACACTGCGTACACACCACCGTTCTCGCGGTGCCGTGCAGCTCGAGCACCTTGCGCGTGGGCATCCCGGCGAGCTGGTGCAGCCCGTCCACGTTCTGGGTGAGGACCCGCACGGGGACCCCGGAGCGCTCCAGCTCGGCCACGGCCCGGTGCGCGGCGTTGGGCTCGGCCCCGAGCTCCTGCGTCTCCCGTCGCATCAGCCAGGCCCGACGCCTGATCTCCGGATCGCCCATGTAGTACTCGTACGTCACGAGCTTCTCGGCCTCGGGATCCCGCCGCCACAGCCCGTTGGGCCCCCGGTAGTCGGGGATCCCGGAGTCGGTGGAGATGCCGGCCCCACTGAGGACGGCGACGAGTGGCCTGTTCATGGCCATGAAGGTACGGCGCTCGCCTGCCGGGAGCGACTGGATATCCGGGCGTGACACGGAGAGTCGCGGATGGAGACCGGGAGGAGGAACATCGGACTCACGGAGACAGAGTGGTGGTTATGGGGACGCCTTCGATGCATTTCAGCGAGAGTCCGGAGGATCCGTTCGCCCTCGGGCATGCCGCTTCGGCCGTGCTCGACGATCACGGCACCGTGGTCGGCTGGAGCCCACGTGCGCAGGAGGTGCTGGGCTACCCGGCCAAGGAAGTGATCGGACGGCCGTGGCGGGACCTCCTGGTCGACGCCTGCGACCTGCCTGTCGCGCGGTCCGTCGTCGTGGACGCCATGAGGGCGGGGGGCTGGTTCGGCGTCCTGCCGGTCCGGCACCACGACGGACGGCGCGTGGAGATGGGTTTCCGGGCCCGCGCGATCACCCGCGACGGAGACCGTCAGGAGTGGTTCCTGGTCGGTGCCCCCGCCGCGGAAGTCGTCGCCTGGCAACGGGACCGTGCGCTGCTCGACGGCCTCTACCACCGGTCCCCGATCGGCCTGGCCATCCATGGCCCGGACCGGAAGGTGATCCGGGTCAACCGTGCGATCGAGAAGGCGAGCGGCATCACGGCCGAGGCGCCGGTGGGCCGTCGTTCGGGTGAGTTCCTGGTCGACGAGGACGCGGGTCCGGCCGAGGAGCGGGTACGCCACGTCCTGGAGACCGGCGAGCCGTTGATCTTCACAGAGCAGTCGGCGCGCACACGCCATGCTCCGGGCCGGGAACGGATGGTGTCCGTCTCCGCGTTCCGGATGGAGGACTCCTCGGGCCGGGTTCTCGGCGTGGCGGAGACGATCGAGGACGTGACCCAGCGCTACCGAGCCCGCCGCAGGCTCACCCTGCTGAACGAGGCGAGCGCCCGGATCGGCACCTCACTGGACGTGACGCAGACGGCCCGGGAACTGGCCGAGGTGGCCGCCTCCGGCCTGGCCGACTACTGCTCGGTGGACCTCCTGAAGCCGGTGGCACTGGGTGACGAACTGCCCACGGACATGGCAGGTGCGCTCCTGCGCGTGTCCTTGTCGCCCCCGGAACCACGGGTCCCGTTCCAGGAGGGCGACGTGGTCCCGCTCCTTCCGGACTCCCCGCAGGCGCGGTGCCTGGCCGAGCGCCGCCCGGTTCTCGAACGGTTGCTGTCCCTCCGCCCCGAGTGGTACGCCATGGACCGGCGGCGGCTCGAGGTCGCCCTGGGGCTCGGCGTTCACTCCCTGATCGCGGTGCCCCTGATGGCACGCGGCCTCGTACTGGGTGTGGTGAGCCTGTGGCGAGTGGGCCATTCGGAGCCTTTCGAGGACGACGATGCCGCAGTGGCCCATGAGTTCTCCTCGCGTGCGGCCGTCTGCATCGACAACGCGCGCCGCTTCACCCAGCAGCAGAGCGCCGCTCTGACGCTGCAGCGCAGTCTGCTGCCGGGCGCGGTGTCCGACCTGCCGGCCGTCGAGGTGGCCTGCCGATATCTGCCGGCGAGCGGTGAACCGGGCATCGGTGGTGACTGGTTCGACGTGATCCCGTTGTCAGGGGCCCGGGTCGCCCTCGTCGTGGGAGACGTGGTCGGCCACGGAATCCACGCCGCGGCCTCCATGGGGCGCCTGCGTGCCGCCGTGCGCACCCTGGCCAGCCTCGACCTGGAGCCGGACGAGGTGGTGGCCCGGCTGGACGATCTGGTCAGTCTGCTGGCCGCCGAGCTGGAGACGAACGCCGAGGGCAACCAGGCGGCGATCGAGCAGGTGCTCGGGGCCACGTGCCTCTACGCGGTCTACGATCCGGTCTCCCGGCAGTGCTCCCTGGCTCGCGCCGGCCACCCGGCACCCATGGTGTCCACGCCGGACGGCCAGGTGACCGTGCTCGACCTGCCCGCGGGTCCACCGCTCGGCCTGGGCGGACTGCCGTTCGAGACGTACCACCTCGACCTCCCCGAGGGCAGCCTGCTCACGCTCTACACCGACGGCCTCCTGGAGGCGCGCGACGGCGACATCGACGCCGCGCTGGAGAACCTGCGGGAATGTCTCGCCCACAGTGCCGACCCTCTGGAGCGCACCTGCGACGGGGTGATCGAAGCCCTGCTGCCCGCGCACCGCCGCCCCACCGACGACATCGCGCTGCTCATGGCCCGTACCCGGGTACTGCCCCCGGAGAACTTCGCCACCTGGCACCTGCCGCTGGAAGCCACCGCCGCCGCCCGCGCCAGGGAGCTGGTCACGGCGAAACTGGCCGAATGGGGGCTGTCGGACATGGCCTTCACGACCGAACTGGTCGCCAGCGAGCTCGTCACCAACTCCTACCGGTACGCGGACGGGCCCGTCACCCTGCGCCTCATCCGTACGCAGTGTCTGATCTGTGAGGTGTCCGACGCCAGCCACACCTCCCCTCACCTGCGCAGGGCCCTCAGCACGGACGAGGGCGGACGCGGGCTCTTCCTGGTCGCGCAGCTCACGGAGCGATGGGGCACCCGCTACACCCACGACGGCAAGACGGTCTGGACGGAGCAGCCTCTGCCGCCCTCCTGACCGGACACGGCCTCGACGGCCTCCCCGAGCGGTGGACGAGGATCGGCGACGGTCCGGGCGGCACCGCTGATGGCGTGTTAAGTAAACGGCACGGAAGGGGTGTTGACCGTGCGGCGGGCCGGCCTGCGGGAAGCGGGACCCCTTGAGCCGAGCCGCCCGGGTTGCGCCGTGAGGGTGCGGATCGCACGTCCACCCGGAGGGTTTTCGCCGCCCTGTGCGCGGGCCGCGCGGGAACGGCGGATCCCGTGGGTACGCTCGCGCCCCGAGCCATCCCTCCGAGCGCGCGTAGGAGAAGACCCATCACCGAGCCGAAGTCCGAGGAGACCGGGCCCGCTTCGGGGGAGCGGTCCGGCCAGGCCGACTCCCCGCCGGGCAACCAGCCCACGGAGGCCGAGCAGCTCAGGAACATGCTGGTCCAGCCCGCCTACCGGCGGGCGCTGGTGTTCTGCGCCGTGATCGGCGTCCCGGTCTCGCTCGCCGCGTTCTGGTTCCTGGTGCTCCTCCACGAGCTGGAACATCTGATGTGGGAGCAGTGGCCCCACGATCTCGGGTGGTCGGATCCGCCGTGGTGGTGGCCGCTTCCCCCGATGCTGCTGGCAGGGGTCCTGGTGGGCCTGATCGTGCTGTGGTTTCCGGGCCGGGGCGGACACATCCCGGCCTCGGGCCTGCACGCCGGCGGGACGTCGACATCCGCTCTGCCGGGCGTCGCGCTCGCCGCGCTGGCCAGCCTTCCGCTGGGAGCCGTGCTCGGCCCCGAGTCTCCGCTGATCGCGCTGGGCGGAGGTCTCGCGCTGCTGTTCCGGGATCTCGTACGGGCTCCCGCGACCCCGGCGGGCACGGCACTGCTCAGTGCGGCGGGCGCCGCGGCGGCCATCTCGGCGATCTTCGGCAGCCCCCTGGTCGCCGCCGTGCTGCTGATGGAGGTCGCCGGTGTGGGCGGGCCGCAGCTTTTCGCGGTGATGCTGCCCGCGCTGCTCGCCAGCGGGATCGGCGCCATCGTGTTCACCGGATTCGGCGACTGGACCGGACTGCAGACCGGCAGCCTCAAGATCGGACTGCCCGCGCCCTCGACCCTCGACACCGGCGACGTCGTCTGGTCGGTGCTCATGGCCGTCGTGATCGGGTTCGGCATCCACTGGGTGATCGTGGGCGGCCGGTACGCGGCCCGTGCCGTGTCCGCTCACACGATGCGGGCCACGGTGCTGTGCGCGCTCGGCGCCGGCGGCTGCGCGGCGCTCTACGCGGCCCTCACCGGGCGCTCGCCGTCCGAGGTGGCCCTGTCCGGCCAGAGCACCCTCTCCCAGCTCGCCGCCCACCCGCACGCGTGGTCGGTCGGCAGCCTCGTGGCCGTGGTGCTGCTCAAGTCCGTCGCGTACGCGCTGTGTCTGGGCACCCTCAGGGGTGGTCCGGTGTTTCCCGCGCTGTTCCTCGGCGGCGCGACGGGCGCCCTGCTGGCACCGCTCCCGGGGTTCGGCGTGCCGGCGGCGATGGCGGCGGGCATGGCCGCCGCGTCCGCCGCCGCGCTCAGGCTGCCGGTCAGCTGTGTCGTGCTGGTCGTGCTGCTCGTGGGCAACTCGGGAACGGTGCCGGTGATCGCGCTGGCCGCGGTGGTGTCCTTCGTGACCGTGGAACTGCTTCCGCAGGGTCCGGACATCCCGCCGTTCAGGGCCGCAGCCGGTCGAGCGCGTCGTCCAGCGTCGTCGCGGCCATGATGAGGGAGAGATGGGTGAACGCCTGCGGGAAGTTGCCCAGTTGCTCTCCGCTCGGGCCGATCTCCTCGGCGAACAGGCCGACATGGTTGGCGTACGTCTGCATCTTCTCGAAGGTGTAGCGGGCCTGGGGGAGCCGTCCCGCGCGGGCGAGGGCGTCGACGTACAGGAACGTGCAGAGGCTGAACGTCCCCTCCGAGCCGCGCAGTCCGTCCGGGGAGGCCTGCGGGTCGTAGCGGTAGACGAGGCTGTCGGAGACGAGGACGCGCTCCATCGCGTCCAGGGTGCGCAGCCAGCCGGGGCTCCGGGCGAAGAGGAAGCCGACGCGGGGCGCCAGCAGCAGGGAGGCGTCCAGGACGTCACCGCCGTAGTGCTGGATCATCGCCTGATGTGTGTCGTCCCAGCCGCGCGCCATGACCTGTTCGAAGATGTCGTCCCGCGCCTTCGTCCAGAGGGCGGTGTCGGCCGGTCTGCTGAACTCCGTGGCCAGCTTCAGGCCCCGGTCGAAGGCGGCCCAGCACATGACGCGGCTGTAGGTGAAGTCCTTGCGCCCGCCACGGGTCTCCCAGATGCCCTCGTCCGGGCGGTCCCAGGACTCGGCGAGCCAGTCGAGGATGCCGCTCAGCGCCTTCCAGCCGTGGTAGCCGCCCTGTTCACCCAGCGTGCGGTCCTCGGCCAGCGCGTAGAGGGCCTCGCCGTAGATGTCGAGCTGCAACTGGCCGGCGGCTCCGTTCCCGGCGCGTACCGGGTACGACCCCCGGTAGCCCTCGAAGTGCTCCAGGATCTCCTCCGCTATCTGCGGGTCGCCGTCGACCCGGTACATGATCTGGAGAGGCTCGTCGTCCGGTCCCGCGCGCTCCTGAAGGCGCTCGCCCAGCCAGCGGGTGAAGTGGGTCGCCTCCTCGACGAAACCGAGGTCGAGCAGCGCCCGCACCGACAGTGAGCCGTCCCGCACCCATGTGTACCGGTAGTCCCAGTTGCGCTCACCGCCGATCTGCTCGGGCAGTCCCATGGTGGCGGCGGCGACCGGCGCTCCGGTCGGGGCGTAGGTCAGGAGTTTGAGGGTGATCGCGGAGCGGTGCACCATCTCCGTCCAGCGGCCACGGTAGTTCGAGGTGCGGACCCACTTCTGCCAGAAGTCGACGTTGCTCCAGAGGTCCTCGGTGAGCCCGTCGACCGTGGGCGGCGGCGGGGCCTCGCCGTCCGGCCCGCACACCGTGAACACGATGGCCGCGGTCTCGCCGTTGCGCAGGGTGATGGCGCCCCGGACGTCATCGCCGTCGCGTTCGAGCGGGATGTTCCCCTGGAGATGCGCGCTCGCCACCGGGGACCTGAACACCGCTGTACGGGGCGTGAGTTCGAGTTGATGGCGCGCCCGCGCGTAGTCGAACCGCGGCCGGCACTCCAGACCGAAGCGGACGGTGCCGCGCACCGAGCGGACGATGCGCACCAGACTGTGCCGGTCGGTCGGCGTCGGGCCCGGGAGGACCGGCATGTGGTCGAGGACCTCGCCCACGCCGTCCGGGGACATGAACCGGGTCACCACGACGGCGGTGTCCGGGTAGTAGAGCTGCTTCCAGGTCCCCTCGGGGTGTTCGGGCGCGAGGCGGAAGTATCCGCCGCCGTCGTGGTCCAGCAGGGATGCGAAGACGCTGGGGGAGTCGAAGCGCGGGGCCGCGAACCAGTCGATCACGCCCTGGGACGACACCAGGGCCGCGGTCTGCAGGTCCCCGACCAGGCCGTGGTCGGCGATGGGCGGATAGCGATCCATACGGGCCTCCTTGTCGGGCCTGGCCGGGCGGGGCCTGGCCGGACGGGGCAGGGACGGGCAGGGCGTGGAGCGGCAGGGCGTGAGGGCCTGTGCCCGGGCTCGGGTCAGGCGGCTTCGGCCTTGACACGCCCCGAGCGGACGGCGCCGACGAGTGCCCGGTGGTCCTTCTCGTTCTGGTCCGCGTACGCCTCGGCGAACGGGACGAGCGCGCGGTCGAACACGTCACCTCCGCCCAGATAGGAGGCGATGGCGATCCGGTCGCCCGACCTCGCGTGCGCGCGGGCCAGCGTGGCACCGCACAGCTCGCCGAAGGCCCGCATGGTCGCCGGCACCATCAGCTCGGGTTCCGCGATGCCCTTCCAGTCCCGCAACTGCCGTACGTAGAAGTCCCGTCGGCGGCCGTCGATGCCCTCGGCCCGCTCCCAGCCCAGGAAGATGTCACTGGTGGCCTGCATGAGCCGCTGGCCGGAGACCACGCGCTCGCCCTGGGTCCGGTACTCGCTCGCGCCGGCGTAGGGCGCGAGGACCGACTCGTCCGCCTCCTTGGCCTGCAGCAGCAGCGGATCCGAGTCGTCCCGGCCGAGCATGAGGACGATCCAGCAACGGGTCCCCACGCTGCCGACCCCGACCACCTTGCGGGCCACGTCGGCGAACCGGTACTGCTCCAGCAGGAACCGCCGGTCCGAGTTCAGGCTCCGGCCGTAGCTCCCGATCAGCCGGCGGAGCTGCTTCTCCAGGGCGCCGCGTTCCATGTCCGGAAGCAGATCCTGTAGCGGTACGACGAGAGGGGGGTCCGCGGCGATCAGAGTCTGGCCGTCGACCATGTGCGTGAGCTTGTTGAACGCCTGGAGGCTGTCGCGGGTGCGCGCCTTGTCGGTCGTCTTCTTCCAGCGGGAGCGGCCCTGCGAGCCCAGCTCCCCGGCGATGTGGGTCCGTACCCAGTCCTCGTCGAAATGCGTGTACCAGACGGGGAGGTTGCCGAGCCCGGCGAACCGTCTCATCCACTCGCGGTACGACCGCACCGTCGTACGGACGATGTCGGCACGCTCCTTGCCGCTGTAGCCGTTCGCCCGGCCCGCGATCACGAAGCTGGCGGACAGCCGCTTGACGTCCCACTCCCACGGGCCGGGCAGCGTCTCGTCGAAGTCGTTGATGTCGAACATCATGCGGCGCTCCGGCGAGGCCAGCAGCCGGAAGTTCAACATGTGCGCGTCACCGCACAGTTGCGCCCTGATCCCGGACCGGGGCGTGCCGGCGAGGTCCCCGGCCATGATGGCGGCGGCCCCGCGGTAGAAACGGAACGGCGACTCGGTCATCCTGCCGTAGCGGATCGGTACGAGCTCGGGCACCCGGGTCGCGGACTGTGCCTCCACGATGTCCACCGGGTCGGGCCGTTTCGGCGAGGGGGTGAAGCCGGCGTGGCTGGAGCGCGGCACGGCGGACCGGGCGGCCTTGCCGAGCGCGGCACGTTCCGCCGGGGTGTGGTGCGGGTGACGGCTGCCGGCCGGATGCTTGGGAGTCATGGGGGACGCTCCGCGTGTGGTCGCCGACGCGGCTGGCGCCGGTTGGCGTCCGGCGGTCGACTCCGCCGGTCACCGTCCTCGGATCGTGGTCGGGGCCCGCCCGTGGAGGGGCGTCCGGCCCGGATCACCAAGGTAGCTCTGGGCGATATGTCCGGCGAGTTGAGCTGATCAGGCGAGCCGGCGAGCCCAGAGGGTGCCGTCGGGCCGCACGGGGCGACGTCCGGTCGTACGGGAGGGCGCCGTCCGGCCGTACGGGAAGGGTGCCGGGCTTCGATGTGGCGGGCGGGGCATCGGATTTGTGGAGGTGCGTGGGGGAGGTGACGATTGGGGCATGCGCGAAACCGCCGCGCCGCGCCGCGCGAGACCACGCGGGGGCGGCGATGGTCCTTGACCTGCTCCTCATCGCCCTGGCGATCACCCTGGACCCCCTGCCGGTCACCGGATTCGTGCTGGTGCTCTCCTCGGACAGGGGAATCTGGAAGGGCCTCGCCTTCATCCTGACCTGGCTGGCCTCCTTCGTCGCGATCATCGCCGCCGTGCTCCTCATGACCGGCGGCGAGCCACCGCCCCCGAAGTCCGCGCCGTCCACGGCCGCGCTGGCCGGCAAACTGGCCATCGGCGTCGGACTCGTCCTCTACGCGGAACGCAGACGACGCGTCATCGGCAAGCGGCCGAAGTCCTCCGGTTTCATGTCCCGGATCGAACGGATCTCCCCCTGGACGGCGGCCGGCCTGGCGCTGCTCCTCCAGCCCTGGGGCATGATCGCGGCCGGAGCCTCCACCGTCGTGGACGCGGACCTCAACCACGCCGCGTCGTACGCGGCCCTGATGGGCTACGTCCTGCTGGCCACTTCCAGTCTGCTGGCGATGGAGCTCTACGCGACGTTCGCCCCACGGACGGCCCACATCCGGCTCGGGAAGCTGCGGGCGTGGATGGAGGGGCACCAGGACCAGGCGCTGGTGTCGCTGTTCCTGTTCCTGGGGCTGTGGCTGGTCGGCAAGAGCATCTACCAGCTCACCGCGTGAACCGGCCGAGCCGAACGGACCACCCGAACTGAACGGGCCACCCGAACCGAACGGGCCACCCGAACGGCCCGAGCGACTCCCTTTCCAGGGGCTCGCGAAGGCGTCGTACCGAAATGCGGCGGCTTCCGACCGGTGCTGCAATGGCATGGACCAGGGGCAGGGGAAAACCATGACCACGCAGGGGTGAAGCCGTGAGCGAAGATGAATTCGTCGAGATGGGACCGATCGACTATATCGTCGTGGAGTTTCCCGGTAATCGAATGACCGGTGAGGGACTTCCGATCCTGGTCGATCTGGTCGACCGCGGCATCATTCGGATTCTCGACCTTCTGTTCGTGAGAAAGGACGAGGACGGGTCCGTGGTCGGCATGGAGGTCGCCGACTTCGACGGCGACGGAGCCCTCGACCTCGCCGTGTTCGAGGGCGTGTCCTCCGGCCTGCTCGGCGAGGACGACATCGCGGAGGCCGGCAAGGCGCTGGAGCCCGGGAACTCCGCCGGAATCCTGGTCTACGAGAACCTGTGGGCCGCTCCCTTCGCCGCCGCGCTGCGCCGCGGCGCCCGGCGACCACCAGTCCGATGGAGGGTACGTGCAGGGCGCTCGTGCCGTCGGTGTCGGTGTGGCCCAGCTCGATCGCGCGCAGTTCCTCGCCC
>NZ_JBSFZS010000170.1:0-12367 GCF_053600395.1 Streptomyces sp. NPDC005070
CTGAGCATGCGGCCGTTCCGGTGGGAGAAGCTGCGCGATGCACTCTTCGAGATCGCGGGCGAGGAACTGCCCATAGAGCTCGAAGACGAAGACCACGCCCCGATTCCCGGGGGCCACAAGGTCGCCACGGTGCGCGTCCGGGTGGGACAGAGCGCGTTCCGAAGCCGCCTCCTGCGCGAACAGGGCGAGCAGTGCGCGATGACCGGAGCGGCCCCCGAAGCCGTCCTGGAAGCAGCCCACCTCTACAGCTACGCCGAGTCCGGCGAACACCACGACTACGGCGGCCTGCTGCTCCGGCGTGACATCCACCGCCTGTTCGACCTCGGCCAGATCGCGGTGAATCCCGCATCCGGCCTGATCGACATAGACCCTGGCCTCCGCGGATTCCCGCTCTATGGCCAGTTGCACGGCCAAGGCCTGGCCGTGCCGCTGAGGCCGGAGCACCGCATCTGGCTGGAGGCTCACTGGCTCAGCAAACGCACGCCAGCCAGCAGGGCTAGCTGTAGAAGCGGTTCCGTTTGATCACAGCCCGCCGGATGTTGACCGTGGTCCCACCCTTGGGACCGCTCGCACTGAAGACCTGTACGGCGATCCAGCCGCCGAAGATGACGGCGGCGAGGGTGATCAGTTGGGTGATGAGCGCGGTCAGTGCGGCGATGAACGTGGTGAGCAGCAGCAGACCGCCGCACACCGCGAGCAATCCGACGCCTCCCAGCGCGACGTTCACCGCCGCGCGGGAGACGGGCGGCTTGGCCGCGAGGGGTTCGGGCTGGACGGGGTTGATGGCGTATCCGGTGACGACCCGTCCGTCAGGCAGGACCACGCTCGCCACGGTCGGGACGCTGCCCGGCTCGACGGGTGCGAGCGGTGTCGGCGTCGCGACGACGGGCTCCATCGGCAGGGGTTGGTGGACTTCCACGGTGGTTGCGGGGTGGCTGTGGGTGGGGTGTTCGGGGTACATACGGAATCCCTTCCGGTGCTCGGGCAGGGAGGTGGAGCCACCCCCTTGCGGGTGGCCTGTGGAGGGGGTTTCAGGGGTTGGCCTGCGGGGCCTCCCTGATTCCCTGGAGCGGTGTTTTCGCTGATCACAGCGGGGGATGTGGTCCGGGGAGGGGGTTGGGGGAGTGTCCCCGCCTCCCCGGTGCGGGAGGGTGCGCTTCCCTGCTATTCGGAGGCGGAACCGTCGCCGTCGCGGTTGGCGATGGCCCGGAGGACGTGATCACGGTGGACGACCATGCGCCCGTTGGACTTCTTCGGCTCCTCGCCCTCGGCCTCCAGGACCCGCTTGAGGTCACTGAACGTCCAGCCGTCGTAGGCGTCCTCGTCCAGTGCGGCGAGCCGCTTGAGGATGTCGAGGGTGAGCAGACGCTGCGCGTCGCCCAGGACGCCGAGGATGTCGGCGAGCGGGTCCCGGTCCTCCCCGCGCTCGATCACGGTGAGGGTGGTGACCCCGTCGCGCAGGGCCTTGGCACGCTCGATGATGGCGACGGCCGCGTCGTCGTCCACGTAGTGCGTGCGCACGGTGATGGACGACTGGCCCTTGGGGACGTCGATGCCGGACGACGCGACCACGAGCGTTCCCTGATCCAGCCCGGGACGCAGCAGGTTCGGCGCGGCCCCGCCGTCGACTGCCTTGTCCCCCAGCGCCATGCGGGCCTGCTGCTCGGTGCCCAGGGCGAGGGATGCGCGGGTGTGGGCGCCCTCGCGGACCAGCTTGGGCAGGTTCTGATCGGTCGGGTCCTGGGTGCCCTGCCACATCAGCACGTTGACCGCACGGCCCTGGTTGTGGATTTTGCGGACGGCCATGAAGTACCGGGACGTGGCCTTGGAACCGCCGTAGAAACGGCCGTCTTCGTCCTTGACGGGGCACATGAACGCGACCTGCGCCTCGTCGACCAGCACGATCAGCGCGGGGAACTTCGTTCCGGGCAGGGCCATCATGCGGCGGTTCATCTCGGCAACGGCGCCTTCGACCATCTCGGTCACCTGGATCACGTGCTCATCCGTCGGGCCCTCGATCAGCGTCGTGGCCAGGCCGTTGAACATCCGCCAGTCGCCCAGACCCTTGAGGTCACCGAGAAGGAATTGGACTGACTTGTCCAGGGCGAGCCACAGGGCCAGGGAGCGCAGGGCGACGGTCTTGCCCTGGTTCGACAGGCCCGTGATCAACAGATGCCGCTGATAAAGGGACAGGGCCGCCCCATCCCCGCGCAGGTCCTGCCCCCAGGGGGCACGGCCCTTGGCGTAGTCCGCGGTCAGCGTCTCGTCGGTGACCAGCGGAGACGGGCCGATCGGCTCGTCCAGCGCCCCCGAGTCGGCCACCCAGAGCCGGACGGTGCGGGCGGCCTGCGGGATGGTGATGAACACCTCGTGTTCATGACGGGTCAGGTTCTCCGCAAGCTTCCGGCGCCGGTTCTGCACCTCGATCGTGGACACCCCCGAGGGGAGGGTGACGTCGACTTCCACACCGCATCCGGCGATCCGGATCGGACCGAGCATCGACGCGCCCGCGTCCCCCATCTCCTTGATCGCGTTACGCAGGACGGGCACCCCGAGGTCGCGCAGGGCCTTGACCACGATCGAGGGCGTGATCGGCTCGCCCTCGCTCGATCGGACGTTGTCGGGCAGCGCCCACGCGGGTGCGGCCTGCTGCTTGCTGCCCACGGCCCATAAGGCGAGCAGGGCAAGGAACGGGCCGATGGCGAGGGCGGGACCCCACACGACCTGGACGATGGTGATGAGCAGGTTGATGAATTCGATCGTGGCCATCAGCGGGGTGACGACCTGTGTGACGTCCTTCGTCGCGATGGCCATCACGATGCCGAGGGCGACCAGCGACCCGACCCCCATGCCGGCGGTGACGGCTACGCCCTTGGCCGCGTCGAGCGGGGTGTGGAGCAGGTCCATGCGGCGGCGGTGGCGGGCCTCGCGGAAGTGCTGCCCGCGCTCCTCCCAATCTGTGGCTATCTCGTGGTTTCCGGCGGCTTCGGCGGCGCGGAACATCCGCTCGTACCTTGAGGCGGTTCGGCCGTCCCACGTCCGCTTCGCCGCGATGCGGGCGCCGCCGGCGACGTAGAGGGTGTGCCGGGCGATGGCGCGGGCGGTCGTCCTGGTCGTCTCGTGCGTGACCACGGTGCGGACGGCGCGGCCGGAGCGCACCCACGGCGGCACGGGTGCGGCGGGAGCCGGGTCGGGGACCACGGTCAACGTGGTCACGTTGTCCGACTCGGGAGCCGGTTCGGTACTCTTGTGCAGGTGAACGACGTTCTCACTCATGGTTGGAGACACTCCTGACTGCCCCGTGTCCGGGGTGAGGATGAAAGGGGGAAATCAGCGCGGAGCCGTGCAGGGCGAGCGGCGGCGCGGATGCGCGTCACCACCAGCGGGACTTCTTCGGCTCGATGTGGGGATGGCCGTTGACCATGTGGTCAACGCACTGCGGGCAGTCCTCGCGGGGGCGGAGGTTGCGGTGTGCACGCGGGTCGTGGGCGTGCTGCCAGCACTGCGGGCACTCACCGGGAGGCGTGTTCAAAGCGGTCATGGTCACCACCACCCGGAGGACTTCTTGGCGGCCTTGGCGCGGGTGGCTTCCGTCACGAGCCGCTGACGCTCGACCTGCAACGCGGTCATCTCCGCGATCAGCCGGGTCTCGGCTGAGGTGGACACCGACTCGATCCGGCTGTCGGCGCGGCCGGTGCTCTTGCCGCGCATGACCCGGTAGGAGCCGCCGGCGAGCGCAACCAGTATCGCGCGCCGCTCCGAGCCGGTCAGGGGCCACAGTTCGCCGCGTCGGACGGCTTCGAGCTTGCGGTTCGTCTCGCGGATCGCGCGGTCCAGGCGGCGGGTGTCGGGCTTGCCCATGGCTAGTCGGTCCTTCCGGCGTTGGGGGCGAGGATGAGGTGGATGTCGGCGAGCCGGCCGGTCACGCCCTGGGACCCGAGCCACGCCGCGACTTCGCGGGTGACGCGCTCCCAGCAGAAGGAGGCGGGGGCGGTGATGGTGCCGTGGGCGAACGCGCGGCCCTCGCCGGGCACGGCCACCCAGGCGTGCCACGCGTAGTCGATCGTGCTCGTCACAGCAGAACCTCAAAGTGTCGTTGGAGAGTTCAGGCGGTGCGCTGGTCTTCGGTGTGGGCGCAGAGCACGCACATGCCGAGGGAGCGGGGCATGCAGTAGCTGTAGGTGATCTGGCACGTTGGACAGGTACGGCGAGCGAGCATCGCGAGGGCGAGCGCGCCCCACTTCCGCGACGTCATCGGCCGCATCGGCTTCGCCAGGTCGAGCCGGTAGAGGTAGGTGATCCTCGGCGTTCCGGTGCGGCGGTTCATCTGCATGCACTGCGCCGCTATCTCCTGACCCCCTGGACGCAGCCCCTGGGCCCGTAACTGGCGGCGGGTGGCGTACCCGTCGGGGGCTAGGCGCCACGGGTAGGTGGGCACCCCGTAGCGGGTCCCGGTCGGATCGAAGCACTCACCCCACGCGGCGGACATCACGCGACCCGCTTCCACGCCGCGCGTAGGCGGACCTCGGACGCGGAGTGGCCGGCCGCCCGGAACCGGGTCGCCATCTCGCGGTACGACAGGGCCGGGACTTCGCTGTTGCGGATCTCGTCGACCAGCGCGTCTAGCTCAGGGTCGGTGAGCGCGGGCGCCAGAGAGAACGCAGGCACGGGCTCGGTGGGTCCCCAGACGGGCAGTTGCCACCGGGGCGTGACGTCGGGTGTGACGCGGAGCGTCACGCTGCTCAGCGCCCGTCCGGTGTCCTCGCCCTCCCGTGCCGCTTCCAGCGTCGACCACGCCCGGGAGAGGGTCTGTGCTGTCTTGGCCTGGACGCGGGCGACGCGGGCCCCGGCCTGCGTCACGGCCGTCAACCGGGTCTCCTCGGTCGTTGCTTCGGCCCGCAGGCGGGCGCGGGCCACGGCCGCTTCATCGCGTGCTTCCTGCTGAATGCCGCGGATCGCCCCGAGGGCGTTCGGGGTGAGCGCGGTGGCCTCCCAAAACCCATGCACCAACCACAGAGCCTTTGCCGCAATGGGGAGCCAGGCCACGGCGAGCCAGGCGCCGGTGGACTCTTCGGCGGTGAGTGCATGGGCCACCAGGACGCCAGCCGCGACCAGGCCGAAGGACCAACCGAAGGTGGTCACGGCCCGGTTGTGGTCGCCCTGGGCCGCGAGGCGCCGCTCGTAGGCGAGGGTGGCCAGCCATCCGCCGTCGATCCCGAGACCGACGACCAGGGCGACCGGCCACGGCATCGCCGCACCGAGCCACATCATGACCACGGCCAGGGTGAGCACCATGGACACCGCCGTCATCGCGACGGCGGGCAGCGCGGTCTTGGCCTTCACGCCGCACCACCCGCCGCGTCCGCAGCCGTGCGGTTGGTCAGCTTGGCCCGTTCGATGAGCACCCGGGCCAGCGCCCGGCGCACTCGGCGGGTGTCGACGTCGTTCGGACCGTGGTCCATGGCGATGATCTGCGCGTCGATAAGGTCGACGTCCGCGAGGATCACGGGCATCTCCCGCTCGATCGCGTCCAGTTCCGCGCCTGTCGGCTCCATGAAGTCGGCGAACGCGGTAACAGCTTCCTGAACAGTGACGATGGGGTTCATTGGGTCGTGTTCCTCTCACAGGCGGAACGGCCCGACAGCGGCCCCGGTGTTCGAGCACCGGGGCCGCGCGCCGTTGTGGATGGGCTGGTTCAGCGGCCGTTCACGGCCGCGTGCGGATGAGGACGGGCGGGCGAACGGGCAGCGGCGGCTTCGTCCGCTCGTGCTCGGTGTAGGCCATCAACGACCACCCCGCGCACGAACGCTGTCCTGGCTGCGCTTGTTCACCTCAGCGGCCTTCCGAGCCAGCTCGGCCTGCTCCGCGTCTGTCAGACTCGGGACCACAGGTGCCTCCAACTCAGGTGCCTGTATGCGGTCCCTGGGGTGCCACCCGGGGACCGCTCTTGTGTGTTGGGGCCGACGGATTCCGGCTCCCCACGCTCCAGTCCGTACGACCAGCACACGACGCGCTGACCGGACGGGCGGGAGAGGCAGCCGGCCGCAGCTGAGGAGCTGCGAGCCAGGAAGCGGACCCGGATAGTTCAAGCGCTGGCCGCAGGTCCGTTCGGCGGCGCCTGTCGATGTCGTCGGTCCATGACCGACCTCCCACAGATCGCAGGGACACGGCTTCGCCGGTCCGCCCTTGCGGGGCGCGTCCGGTCCCGAGCCGGTGATCGGGCGCGTCATCGTCACTGCTCTGACGCCAGCAGGGCGGCGCACACCAGGTGGCAGACCCAAGGGCTGACCTCCCGTGAGGAAGGGATGATCCCGAGGACTGTTATCCAGAGCCGATGCGCGGAGAAGTGGCCGCCGGCGGCCATCACCCGGGCCGTTGCGGGGGCAGGGATTCGTACCCCGCCAAATCGTCACGCTGTTGAGTTCTCAACCAACGGACACTGCCTTTGAACCCGTTTCACGAGGCTCTCCGGGTGTTCACTCATGCAGTACCTGTTTTACAGGTACTGCACTAGGTTCCGTCAAGTGCATCGACGGAGCCTCTGGGCTTTGCGCCAGGGACTTTCTGGCGCCCCATCAGCATCGGTGCAGCTCAAGGGCGTTGGTGACCTCATGCATGGACAGCTCGGGTAGATCTGGCTACCGTCAAGAGCTCCCTAGAAGTCCCATCGGGAGTGCAGATGTCCAATGAGCGCTTACGGTCCGCTCTTCTGGCGCGAGGCATGAGCGTCCAGGACTTGGCGGAAGTGATCGAGGTCAATCCGAAGACTGTCGAGCGCTGGATCACCCAGGGGAAAGTGCCTTATCGGCGCCACCAGTACGCGACAGCCTCAGCGCTCAAGGTCGACGTGACCACGCTGTGGGACGACAGTCGCACCGTCGACAGCGCGATGGACCTGAGCAAGGCTGAGATCGTCGCGGTCTACCCGCATCAGCATACGGTGCCCGCTGGACTCTGGCGCGAGATCTACACGCGGGCGGAGAACCATCTGGACGTGCTCGTCTACTCCGGACTGTTCCTGTCTGAAGATCCCCTGTTTCACGACATCCTGAAGGCGAAGGTGGCTGGGACCACGCAGGTGCGAATCCTGCTGGGGGACCCCGGCAGTGACGCGGTCCGGCAACGCGGCATAGACGAAGGGCACCGGATCATGGACGGCAAGATCCGCAATGCCCTACTGAACTACCGCCCACTCTTCGAGAGCCACCCAGACATTGGCTTCCGGCTGCACGATTCGACGCTCTACAACTCCATCTACCGGTCCGATGACGAGATGCTCGTGAACCCGCACGTCTACGGCATCGGCGCCTACCTGGCACCGGTCCTCCACCTGCGTCGCATGCCGGGCGGCGGCCTGTTCGACACGTACGCGAATAGCATCGAACAGACTTGGGGTGGCGCCCGCCCCATCACGGACCACGACATCACGGGAGCTTGAACATGGGACGCGTTGACTACCTGCACGACCCCGACGCCCCGCCGGCCAATTCGGTCGTGCCCTCGGTCGTGGCGTTCGTCCAGAACGATGCGGGGGAGGTACTGATGATCCAGCGATCCGACAACGGCCGTTGGGCGCTGCCTGGTGGCGGCCACGATGTGGGGGAATCCATCAGTGACACCGTCGTGCGCGAGGTCTGGGAAGAGACGGGCATCAAGGCGGAAGTCCTCGACATCTCGGGGATCTACACCGACCCCGGGCACGTGATGCGATACGACGACGGCGAGGTCCGCCAACAGTTCAGCATCTGCTTCCGGGCGCGACTGGTCGGCGGCGAGGTGCGTACGAGTAACGAGACGACACAGGTCCGCTGGGTTGCCCCCGCGGACCTGTCGACGCTGGACGTGCACCCCACCATGCGGCTCCGGATCGAGCACGCGATGGACGGTACGAGGACGACTCCCTACATCGGCTGAGGTTTGGCGGCTGCGACCCGTTCGAGGACGCGGGCCGTGCTTGCGAGGATCTCGGGTTCGGCGCGGCGGATGAAGGTACCGATCAAACTGTCCGGTCCGTAACGTCCGGTGATTTCGTTGATCCGGTCCACGGAATTCGTCGGTGTGCCGTCCGGCGTGGTGTTCATGTCGCAGTAGCAGAGAGCGTCATTGAGGTGCGCGCTCTCGCGGGGAAACTCGCCCTCCAACTCCTCGCGCAGGCCGCGTGCTTCGGCCTCCATCCACGCGCAGGAGTGGTGTGCGACCAGGTACACGACCCGCTCGTCGGCGTTCGCGACGTCGCGCAAGTAGCGGGCGCCATCGAGCGGGTGGAACCCGGTCTTGGCAAGGTCGGGCGCGTAGCCGATGTCGTGAAGGACGGCCGCGGCCTCCAGGAGTTCGGCGTCTTCCCCAAGGATGAGCGCGATTGTGCGTGCTCGCTCAGCAACGCCCAAGCAGTGCTGCCACCGCCGGGGCAGCACGTCAGCGAGCAGTGATTCCGCGAGGGGATAGGCCCACTCCGTCAGCTCCGACAAGCTACGAACGCTCCTCTCGAATCGGCACGGCGCGGACCGTCCGCACCTTGCCCTGCCCCCCACCCGCCAACACGCCGGCGGCCTCCAACTTGTCGAGAGCCTTCGTCGCCGTGGGACGCGAAACCCCGAACCTCGTAGCCAGTGCAGAGGCGCTCGGGAAGGCTGCCCCGACCTCAAGACCCTCATCCGCGATGATGTCGCGGATCTGGTCTTCCAGCGGTCGTCGGGAGGATCGCTGCCCTTCGCGGATCACTCGCCAACGCCCCCCAGGAACCGGTTCGGCGACTCCGTCCCCCTGAAGGACGCCGAAGGCACGCAGCACGACTCCGCGCGAGACGTCGTAGTCGCGCATCAGGTCTGCGGCTGACGGGAGCTCCGTCAGCTCCAGGTCGTCCACGATCTGGGCCTTCATCGCGTCCGCGACCTTGAGGAAGGTTCCCCGAGGACTGGCATGCTCCGACACTCGCTCTCCCTCCCTGACGCATCTGTCCGTCGTCAGGCTCAAGCTTCCCACGCTGGGGGTACTCAGCCGTTGGGGCGGGCCGGAGAAGGCTGAGAGGACCATCCGTAACCAAATGGCGACCACGGCTCGACCACTGAATTCAGGTAGTGGGTCACCAGCGGTTTGGGAACTTACCATTGAATAGAAGGTTTAGCGCTGAGAATGCGTCCGCGTGCTTCTCGTTCTTGTAAGCCTCAAGGGCACGTCGAGCACGCTTCGCCGCGCTGTCCACCTTGCTAAGAGATATCCTCTTAGAGTAGTCCGAGCTGCACGGATTGATTCGGCTCGAGACCCTTTTGGGGTCGTTCATGGCGGCGAGGCCATGAGACTGCAATTCCTCGAAAAAGTAGCACAGGTCGTACACCCAGACGACACTGGATTGCCGAGATATGTATTCGGCGGCCCGCATCTCAAGATAGAATGATGATACGGGAACGTCGTTGAAATATTTCCACCCTTTCAAGAGGCGGGCCATATGTTTGGCGGAGCTTGCGATGCCAGGCCTGGTGTTGACCTCAGTCACGTACTTGTTGTGGGCGTCTGGGGCGGAAACAATCCAGTCGCCACCTGGTGCCGGGATCCAGTAGGAAAAGCCTCCGTCCGCCGACCTGATATAGGCAGGGGTGACCTCGACATCTCCGTTCCAGAACTTGCAAACAACGGCAGGTCTGGAGACTCGTACTGAAGTCAGAGGATATCGAGCGGACAGTGCAGATTTTACTCGTGCTAGTGCGGTGTCGGGCGACGGGCGACTACCTTTCAGGCTAACCATAAAGTCCGAATCGCTGTGATTCCGTACCCCGGTGCCATGTCTCAGCGATCCGGTCTCAAAGAGGCGATAAGTACCAAGTCTGGAATCCAAGCAAGACTCAATTTCCTGACGATGTTTACTCGCGGCCGCGAACTGTGTCGATGTGGGAGTGAGATTGGAGATCAGTTCAGAGAACGCCTGACTTACGGCCTTGGCCATACGGATTGCCTCTCGGGTCTTTCACGACTTGCCCTAGGCTAGGCCTGCGGCGGTGACTTCTTGCACGAAATCTTCGACAGACATTTCCATGGTTTCCTGGCTCCGCTTCTTGCGCCTATCGTAAAACCAGTCAGGAATTGGCGCGTTACTTTGCCTGCTCATCAAAATGCAGTCTTGGAGCTGACGGCAGTCACTATCGCTCGGTATCTCACCTTGCTCTATGGCGCGACGCCATATGGCAACAGCCTTACCTTCAGCCTTTTGCTTTGCCTGCAAGCTATCCATGTTGGCTCGCCAAATATCCACTGCTTCCTTCGCTGAAGGTAGTAGGGGAAGGTAGAATCCGACGATGGCGCCCGCAAGTGAAGTATTTAGCAACAGAGAAAGTGCCGTCGTGCAGCAGGTGACGGTAAGCACGAAACCGGCGATCGTTGCCGCCCAGGCACGATGGGCGGAAATGGACCAGCCCAGGTTGGTGCGCTGACATATTAGCACTGCGAGTGGGCGCGGAACGGATTGAGTGTCCGCATACCAGTCTCGAAGATCATTTTGAGTGTATCTCAGTGCTGCCTCATTTACGACGGCACCAGATGGCCGCTCCGCAAGAACATCGTTCCACGACAGTCGGAACACTGTAACGTCAAAAAGCTCTTGCGTAGATGAGGCTTCCCGCATCTTCCGCTTCTCCCTGGTTGAACCCAGAAGGCTAACCCCGAATCCGATGAAAGCCGACCCGGCACCTATGTATAGCCGGGCGTCAGGAAAGGTCGATGCGGCAAAAATACTGAGAATGCTTGAGGTGAATACGAGGGATATTCTCAGATTGTATATATTCTTCGCGTCGGAATAAAGCCGCCTCTGGGCCTCCAAGAGTTTTATGCAAGCTGTAGAGTTCTGTACCTCAAAGATATGTGCCACAACACCTTGCCTTGAATGTCCTGGTCTGACCCCCTGTCAAGGCCTGATGGTAGCCCAGTAGTTCGAGCGCCGAGGGCTAGAACCTTGAACTCATAGACCACGGCCACCGCAGTACCGACGACGACCAGTGACAGGCCAGCTGCTGGCGCTGGCGGTGGACGTCCGGCTCGCAGGCCCGATGGGACTGGGTCCCATCCAAGGGGGCGCCTGGCAGGGTGAGGCTCCTCTCGTCATGCAGGCGCAGTTGACGCAGCAGACGTGCCGCAGCGACGGCTCTCCGCGGTCGAGGTGTGCCGGCGGGGTGACCTGCATATCCACGTTCTCGATCGCGACCGCCCTTGCGAGTTGGTAGTTCGGTAGTTGACGGTGTATCCGTGCGCGATGAACTAGTTAACTGCCGGGTGCAACGCAGGCGGATTCGTTGATTGCTGTTTTCGCCACGACTTGCGCATGGACTTTCTTTGGGTAAATTATTTCAGAGCTGAGCGCATTGGCGAATTGTCCTTGCCTGAGATGCCAATACAAGGGTCCCTCGCCGGGTTGGTCGTCGTTCTCGGTTTTCTTCCCGTTCAAGGTGCGAACGTGTATGGGCCAGTCAGCGCCGAAGAAATCGTCGTTAGCACCTCCAGACCAAACGTACCCCAGAGGGTCGACGAGTACGGGCTCTAATGCCCGGAAATCTTTCACTCCCGACGCCGTGACGCGGACCTTCGTGCACTTCGGCGCCATGATTTCTAAGTAGGCATCGGTAGGGGCGTCGGGCGAAGAAAATTCTGCATGTCCGAAGATTTTTACGTGCACGGGTGCGTTGCTATAGTTTTTGACTTCTTCAGAGAGGCCGCGCATCCCCCCCTTTGCCGGACCTGCTGAATTAACGTCTACGAGAATGTGGCGCGCGAAAATCGCCTTTGCGTCCTCTTCGGCGCGTTCGTGAGTTCGGACTCCGAGTTCGAAGTTCGCGCCAGAGACGGCCAGGGCTGCGATCGCAATGATCGTTGCGGTGATCGTTGGGAAGGTCCACCCATACCATTGCCAAGCCTCACGCTGCTGACGTGGTCCATTACGGCTGTCAGGGCCTGATGTTCCGGGAGCAACCATATTTTCTGAGACGGCGTGATGTGTCATTTGGTTGCAGAACGGCCGGGTCCTGCCTACTTGCCCACATGGAACGCGGTGGCCGCAGGGTCATCTCGGCCCCAGGCTCGTGAGCCGGCCTCGTTCACTGCGACCCCTTCACTAGCCCGTCAACACGGTCGGCCTCACGGAACACTGAGCGTTTTCAGCGTTGCTTCTCCAGGGTGAGGACGCCTTTGGCGACTGACGTCACGCGGTTGGGGCTGATTCGGGACCCTTCGAAGATTCCCCAGGACTTCAGCAGTGCCATGCCGCGTTCGACTGCTGCCCGGGATGCGGTCAGTGCCCGGTTGATCGTGCGCTGTGTCGGGGACAACTGGCGACGGCAACACAGTGCTCAGCGTCACCGACGCCGACCAGTTGGCCGGCACAGAT
>NZ_JBSFZS010000171.1:0-12345 GCF_053600395.1 Streptomyces sp. NPDC005070
GTCGGTGGCGACGGGCATCGATGTACCGGCACGGCCCCTTCCGCCGGATCCCGGCCGCGGGTGCAGAATCCAGCGGCTCCCGCGGGGGACGTTTCAGCCCCTCCGGCGATTGGGGAGCGGGTCGGAGGCGCTGGCCACGAAGGCTGTCGTGGCGTGTGCGTCGTGCCGGAGGGTGCATGCGGAAGGGCCCCGCGAAACGTTTCCGTTCGCGGGGCCCTTTCGACGGGGTGGCTCAGCCGTTGACGCCCGTGTTGCCGAAGGCCGGGTTCAGGAGGCCGACGAGGTTCGCGGTGTTGCCCACGACGTTGACGGGGACGTGGACGGGGATCTGGCCAACGTTGCCCGAGACCGCGCCCGGCGAGTTCGCGGCCGCGCCCTCGGCACCCGAGTCGGCGACAGCGGCACCGGCACCAGCGCCCGCGGCGATACCGACGACGGTGACGGCCAGGGCGGCCTTCTTGGCGATGTTCATGAAAAACGTTCCTCCTGCGTTTACGGATCCGACCCTGCCGCGGGTCGTACGCTGAGAAACGCCGCCGAGTCGGGGACGGCACGGGGAGCCGTACCGATTGCCCCGTCCGGTGCAGTCCGCGGATGAGCCGACAAGCCGACCGGCCCCCAGGGGGTCCCTGGAAGGCCGGTGGTCAAGGTCGCCGCGACGGGGAACCTCAGCGGTTGAGGCCGAGGTTGCCGAAGGCCGGGTTCAGGGCTCCGATGACGTTCACGCTGTTGCCGACCACGTTCACCGGTACGTCGACCGGGGCCTGGACGAGGTTGCCGGAGACGACACCCGGGGAACCCACGGCCTTGCCGGACGCCGACGCGCCGTCCGCCGCCGAGGCCATGCCCGCGCCGGCGGCGACCAGGCCGCCGGCCACCATCGCGACAGCCGTGAACTTCTTCAGGTTCTTCACTGCGAAACCCCTCCTCGCGAACACCGCGGCAGGTCCGCCGCGGCGCACTGGAGAACGGCCGGGCTCCACGGAGGATGCGCCATCCGGGTGACATACACCCGACGGTATGAATCTCATCCCGGAGCGGCACCCTCCGAGTTGACGATCAGTCCGTGATCCCGTGCCGTACGGCCCAGAGCGCGGCCTGGGTGCGGTCGGCGACGTCGAGCTTCATCAGGATGTTCGAGACGTGGGTCTTCACGGTCTTCTCGGAGAGGACGAGGGCGCGGGCGATCTCCCGGTTGGAGCGGCCGTCCGCGATCAGGCCGAGCACCTCCCGCTCCCGCTCGGTGAGCGAAACACCTCTTCCCTGACCCGAGTTGACTTCCTCCTGGGACAACAGCGCGTTCGCGACCTCGGCTTGCAGGACGACGTGTCCCGCGTGGACCGAGCGGATGGCTCCGGCCAGCGCGTCGGGGTCGACGTCCTTGTACACATACCCGGCGGCGCCCGCGCGCAGGGCAGGCACCACCGTGCGCTGCTCGGTGAAACTGGTGACGATCAGCACGCGCGCCGGGTTGGCGAGTTCGCGGAGTCTGCGCAGCGCGTCGATGCCGTCCATCTCCGGCATCTTGACGTCCATGAGGACGACGTCCGGTTTCAACTCCTCGGCACGGACGACGCCTTCGGCTCCGTCGGAGGCCTCTCCGACGACCTCGATGTCGTCCTGCACTTCGAGGAAGGTGCGCAGCCCCCGGCGGACGACCTGATGGTCGTCGACGAGCAGCACCTTGATCGCGTCAGCCACCAGGAACCTCCATCTCGATCACGGTGCCCTTCCCGGGCACCGATTCCACGGTGAGTGTGCCGCCGACCCCGCTCGCCCGGTCCCGCATCGACACCAGGCCGAGATGACGGCCGGCGCTGCGTATCGCGGTGGGGTCGAAGCCGCCGCCGTCGTCGCGGACGTGCAGGACGGCGCCGGGGCCGCGCCGGTCCAGGGTGACGTCGACGCGGGCGGCGCCGGAGTGCCGCAGCGCGTTGTGCAGGGCCTCCTGGGAGACCCTGAGCACGGCCTCCTCCTGGGAGGCGGGCAGTGCTCGTACACCGTGGCTGGAGAAGGTCACGCGCGCGGAGTGGGCGCGGTCGAGGACCTGGATGTGGGTGCGCAGGGTGGCGACGAGTCCGTCCTCGTCGAGGGCCGCGGGGCGCAACTCGACGACGGCGGCGCGCAGTTCCTCGGTCGCCTCCGCCGCGAGCGCGGCCACGTGCTGGAGTTCGCCCTTGGCGCGGGAGGGGTCCCGGTCGACGAGGGTGGCGGCGGCCTGCGCGGTCAGGCGCAGGGAGAACAGCTTCTGGCTGACGGCGTCGTGCAGTTCGTGCGCGAGCCGGGAGCGCTCCTCGGCGATGGTGAGTTCGCGGCTGCGTTCGTAGAGCCGGGCGTTGGTCAGGGCGATCGCCGCGTGCTGGGCGAGGATGGTGAGGAGTTCCTCGTCGTCCTCGGTGAAGCCGCAGCGGCCGTCCGCCTCGGAACACGGCGCCGCTCCTTCGGGCCGCAGCTTGTTCGCGAGGAAGAGCGCGCCGATGATCTCGTCGCCGTCGCGGATGGGCAGGCCCAGGAAGTCGGACATGTCGGGGTGGGCCGCGGGCCAGCCCTCGAAGCGGGGGTCCTCGCGCACGTCGGCCAGGCGCTCGGGGCGGGCCTCGCGCAGCATCGCGGCGAGGATGCCGTGCTGGCGCGGGAGCGGTCCGATGGCCTTCCACTGCGCGTCACTGACCCCGTCGACGACGAACTGGGCGAAGCCGCCGTGGTCGTCGGGCACGCCCAGTGCCGCGTACTGCGCGTCGAGCAGTTCGCGGGCCGAGGCGACGATCGTCTTGAGGACGTCGCGCACTTCGAGATGCCTGCTCATGGCCAGCAGCGCGGAGCTCACCGCGTACAGGCCCGACCGGGGTCCGTGACTCATGACCCCAAACTACCGGCGCGGTGTGACCGTGCGTATCGGGCCGTCGGCCTCGCCCGCCGGGCCATTGGGCCTAGGACGAAGGGCCCCTGATCATTGCGGCCCGCGTACGAGGCGCCCGGGCGGACCGCGTTCCTACCGTGAGGGCAGCCGCCGGGAAGGCGGTCCGAACGAGGGGACGGTTGTCATGCCGGTAGCGATCATCACGGGGGCCTCGAAGGGACTGGGGAGGGCGCTCGGCGCGGCGCTGGCGGGGCGCGGCTGGGATCTGGTGCTCGACGCCAGGACGGCCGGGGTGCTGGAGGAGACCGCGCGGGCGCTCTCCGCGTACGGGACGCGGGTGGAGGCCCTGCCCGGGGACGTGACGGACGCCGGTCACCGTGCCGAGCTGGTGGCGGCGGCCCGGAAGCTGGGCGGTGTCGATCTGCTCGTGAACAACGCGAGCGCGCTGGGCGCGGAGCCGCTGGTGCGCCTGGAGGAGCTGGATCCGGAGGGACTGCGGCGGGCCCTGGAGGTCAATGTGGTCGCCGCGCTGGGCCTGGTCCAGGAGGCGCTGCCGCTGCTGAGGGCGGCCGGGGCGGGCGCGGTCGTCGGCGTCAGCTCGGACGCCGCGGTGCAGGCGTACGAGACGTGGGGCGGCTACGGGGCCTCGAAGGCGGCGCTGGACCATCTCTCGGCGGTGCTCGGCGAGGAGGAGCCCGGTCTGCGGGTGTGGGCGGTGGATCCGGGGGACATGGAGACGGACCTCTATACGGCGGCCGTACCGGACGACGACGATCCGCGCCCGGCGCCGGACCGTGTGGTCCCGGCGTTCCTGCGGCTGCTCGACGAACGGCCGGCCAGTGGGCGCTACACGGCTTCGGACCTGCTGGAGGAGCGGTGACGACGGTGGCGGGGGTCTCTCGGGCCGGGCGCGGCAGGGAGTGGGGAAGCGTTCCGGAGGAGTTGTCGGCGCGGGTGCCGGCGGAGCAGCGGGGTCCCGGTCGCGACCGGGATTCCGTACGGCTGCTGGTGTCGCGCGGTACCGAGGTGTCGCATCACGCGTTCGTGGAGCTGCCCCGGCTGCTGAAGGCCGGGGATCTGCTGATCGTCAACACCTCGGCCACTCTGGCGGCGGCCGTGGACGGGCGGATCGGGCACGCGCGCGTGGTGGTGCACTTCTCCACACGGGGTGACGACGGGCGGTGGGCGGTCGAGCTGCGGGATCCGGACGGCCGTGGCACTACGCGCGCGCGGGCGGGCGGTCCCGCGGGGACAGTGGTGTGCCTGCCCGGGGACGTACCTCTCGTACTGGAGGAGCCGCTGACCGCGCGGGGGCGGCGGCTGTGGTGGGGGCGGGTGCCGGACGCGGACGTGCTGGGGCTGCTGCGGCGGTTCGGGCGGCCCATCCGCTACTCCTACACGGACAGGGACCAGCAGCTGTCCGTGTACCAGACGGTCTTCGCGCTGCCGTCGGACGACGGGGCGGGGAGCGCGGAGATGCCGAGCGCGGCGCGTCCCTTCACCTCGCGTCTGGTGGCGGAGCTGGTGAGCCGGGGTGTGCAGTTCGCGCCGGTCACCCTGCACACGGGGGTCGCCTCGGCGGAGTCGCACGAGCCGCCGTATCCGGAGCGGTACGAGGTTCCGGCGGTGTCGGCCCGGCTGATCAACGCCGCGCGGGCCGGTGGAGGCCGGATCGTCGCGGTCGGTACGACGGCGGTGCGGGCCGTGGAGTCCGCGACCGGCGAGGACGGGCTGGTCCGCGGGGCGAAGGGGTGGACCGGTCTCGTGGTGACTCCGGAGCGCGGTGTGCGGGCCGTCGACGGGCTGGTGACCGGGCTGCACGAGCCGGAGGCCTCGCATCTGCTGATGCTGGAGGCGATCGCGGGAGGGGCGGCGATCGACCGTGCCTACGACGAGGCGCTGCGGGGGCGCTATCTCTGGCACGAGTTCGGGGACGTGCACCTCATCCTCCCCGGGAACAGCCCTCACTCTGAGCATTGCTCTCGCAACTCCACGTCAGAATGATCGAGGACCCCTGTGAGCCCGCGCATAGGGTCCAGGTCACGTACGAAGGAGCATAGGAGATAAAAGGGACAAGATGACCAGGGAAGACGTGCCAGTCTGCCCCGATTTGCACCATCTGTGTCCACTACCCGACTTCGTAGGTCACACCTTTGCCAGAGCATTTTGCGACCGCTAAGAATTGCTCATGTCGCTCAGCGCCTCGGGTTCTCCCCCGGGGCGTTTGTTCCGGAAACACAGTCCCCGACCGGGACGCAGAGCGACCTCCGCGCTATTCGAAGAGGTCTATCAGTCATGCTCAAGAACATTGCCGCTCGTGGTCGTAGTCCGAAGCTGACGAAGCTCCACAAGTACTCGCTCGCCGGTGTGGCCACCCTCGGTGCCGCCACCCTCGCGTTCTCCGTGGCGCCGGGCGGTTCGCACACCACCACGGACGACGCCGCCGCCTCCACGGCGCCCGTCGCCTACAGCGGAAAGCAGATCACGGGCGTCGAGTCCGGTGTGGCCGGCACGAGCGCCGCCGCCCTGAAGGCCAAGACCATCGAGGCCAAGCACAAGGCGGCGGACTCCGCGGCCGCGGCGAAGAAGAAGGCCGCCCAGGCTGCGGCCGCCAAGAAGAAGGCCGCCGCCGAGGCCGCCGCGAAGAAGAAGGCCGCCGCGAAGAAGGCCGCCGCGGCCCATGCCAAGGCCGCCGCCGCGAGCCGCTCCACGCAGCGCATCAAGATGCAGCCGGTCGCCGCGAAGACCTACGCCAACAACCTCGACGGCTGGATCCGCGAGTCCCTCGACATCATGAAGGCGAAGGGCATCCCCGGCACGTACCACGGCCTGCACAAGAACATCATGCGTGAGTCCTCGGGCAACCCGATGGCCATCAACGACTGGGACATCAACGCCATCAACGGCATCCCGTCGAAGGGCCTGCTCCAGGTCATCCCGCCGACGTTCAAGGCGTACCACGTGGCCGGCACCTCGTGGGACATCTACAACCCCGTCGCCAACATCACCGCCGCCGCCAACTACGCGGCCGACAAGTACGGTTCCATGGACAACGTGAACAGCGCGTACTGAGGACTCAGCGCGGAGTTCCCACACAGACGCCGAAGGGCGGCACCCCGATCGGGGGTGCCGCCCTCGCGTCGTTCCCTGGCGTCTACTTGCGCATGACCTCGGGCTCGTGGCGGCGCAGGAAGCGGGCCACGAAGAAGCCGCAGGCGATACCGAGGACGATCAGCGCGATCATGTCCACGGTCCAGGCTCCGGCCGTGTGGTCCCAGAGCGGGTCCGTGCTCGTCGGATCGTCCTGGTTCGGGAAGATGTTGTTCAGGTCCAGCGTGGCCCCGGACGCCGCCACCGCCCAGCGGGCCGGCATCAGGTACGAGAACTGGTTGACACCCACCGTGCCGTTCAGGATGAACAGGCAGCCGGTGAAGACCACCTGGACGATCGCGAACATGACCAGCAGCGGCATCGTCTTCTCCGCGGTCTTCACCAGCGAAGAGATGATCAGGCCGAACATCATCGACACGAAGCCCAGCGCCATGATCGGCAGCGTGAGCTCGACCTTGGGCAGACTCTTGAGGATCAGGCCCTCGGACGGGACCTCGCGACTGCCGAAACCGATGGCGCCGACCAGCGCGCCCTGCAGCATGGTGATCACACCCAGGACGATCACCTTGGACATCAGGTACGCCGAGCGCGACAGACCCGTCGCGCGCTCCCGCTCGTAGATCACCCGTTCCTTGATCAGCTCACGGACCGAGTTGGCGGCGCCCGCGAAGCACGCGCCGACCGCGAGGATCAGCAGCACGGTCGTGGCGGTGCCGTTCGCGACATGAGCGCCCGACGGCAGGATCTTGTCGTTGACCAGCAGCGTCTTGCCGTTGTCGATGAGCAGGCTGACCGAGCCCAGGACCGCCGGCAGGATCACCGTCAGCGCCAGGAAGCCCTTGTCCGAGACGATCACCGAGACATAGCGGCGCATCAGCGTCATCAGCTGGGAGCCCCAGCCCTGCGGCTTCGGCGGCTTCATCGCCTGCGCGGACGGCATCTGTGTCGACTGCGGAGCCACCGCGTCGATGTCCGCCGCGTACATCTGGTAGTGCTGCGAGCCCTTCCAGCGGCCCGCCCAGTCGTAGTCGCGGTAGTTCTCGAACGCGGAGAACACGTCGGCCCAGGTCTCGTAGCCGAAGAAGTTCAGCGCCTCCTCCGGCGGACCGAAGTAGGCGACGGAGCCGCCGGGCGCCATCACGAGGAGCTTGTCGCAGATCGCGAGCTCTGCCACGGAGTGCGTGACGACGAGGACCGTACGGCCGTCGTCGGCGAGGCCGCGCAGGAGCTGCATGACATCGCGGTCCATGCCCGGGTCGAGGCCGGAGGTCGGCTCGTCCAGGAAGATCAGCGACGGCTTGGTGAGCAGCTCCAGAGCCACCGAGACACGCTTGCGCTGGCCACCGGAGAGGGAGGTGACCTTCTTCTCCTTGTGGATGTCCAGCTTCAGCTCGCGCAGCACCTCGTCTATGCGTGCCTCGCGCTCCGCGCCCGTGGTGTCGGCGGGGAAGCGCAGCTTGGCCGCGTACTTGAGGGCCTTCTTGACGGTCAGTTCCTTGTGCAGGATGTCGTCCTGCGGGACCAGACCGATGCGCTGACGCAGCTCGGCGAACTGCTTGTACAGGTTCCGGTTGTCGTAGAGGACGTCACCCTGGTTGGCGGGGCGGTAGCCCGTGAGCGCCTTCAGGAGCGTCGACTTGCCGGAACCCGACGGGCCGATGACCGCGACGAGCGACTTCTCGGGGACGCCGAAGGAGACGTCCTTGAGGATCTGCTTGCCGCCGTCGACGGTGACCGTCAGGTGGCGGGCCGAGAAGGAGACCTCGCCGGTGTCGACGAACTCCTCGAGCCGGTCGCCGACCAGGCGGAACGTCGAGTGGCCGACGCCGACGATGTCGTTCGGGCCGAGCAGCGCGGAGCCGCCCTTGGCGATCGGCATACCGTTGACGTACGTGCCGTTGTGCGAGCCGAGGTCGCGGATCTCGAAGCGGCCGTCCGGCGTCGCGTGGAACTCGGCGTGGTGGCGCGAGACCTGGAGGTCGGAGACCACCAGCTCGTTCTCCAGCGCACGACCGATGCGCATCACACGTCCCAGCGAGAACTGATGGAACGTCGTCGGGCTGCGGTCGCCGTAGACCGGCGGTGCCCCCGCGCCACCGCCGGGTCCCTGCTGCTGCGGAATGCCCCCCGAATGCTGTGCGTTCTGCGGGGCCTGTGCCCCCTGCGGCGTCGGCTGCTGAGCCCAGCCGGGGCCGGCGCCCTGCGCCGCGAACGGCTGCTGCGCCACCGGGGCCGCGGCACCGGACACGCTCAGCCGCGGACCGTCGGTCGCGTTGCCGAGGTGCACGGCCGAACCGGGACCGATCTCCAACTGATGGATCCGCTGCCCCTGCACGAAGGTGCCGTTGGTGCTCCCGTGGTCGTCGATGACCCAACTACGGCCGTTCCAGCTGATCGTGGCGTGGCGCCAGGAGACCCTGGCGTCATCGAGCACGATGTCCCCCTGCGGATCACGTCCGAGGGTGTGAGGCCTGGACGCGTCGAGCGTCCAGGTCCGTCCATTCAATTCCAGTACGAGTTCCGGCACTCCAGCCCCACTGAGTTGTCCCCCGAGTTACCCCCATCACAGGGAGTCTAGGGATGTCGAACATCGTGGGGAACTATTTCAGTTCAGGCCCCCTGACCGAAAGTCGGGCCTTGTGAACGTTGGTGACGGGCGGGTTGTCCGTATCCGTTGACGGGGTTGAAACCGGCCCGGAGAGTGGTAATCCCACACGAGGGGGACATGCGCGGGATCACCGCGTCGCTGATCGGGGGGTCTGGCGATGAACATCGGGACCACGCACCACGGCGGGAACGGCGGGCGGGTGCCGTGGGGAGACGTGCTGCTGTCCGCGATCGCCTCCGTGAGCTGGGCGTTGATCGGGATGGCGGGCACCGCCGCGCTCGGGCTGCATCTGCTCGGGGCGGACGCGGCGGCCTCGCTCGGCCCGATGACCGCCGCGATGGTGGCCCTCGGAGCGGGCGGCGCTGTGACGCCGTCCGGCAACGTCTCCGCCTTCGGCCTGAAGGGCGCGCAGGCGGAGACCGCCATCCAGGTCACGCCGCTCGGCGTCGGGCTGGTCGGTGCCCTGCTGCTGTCGTGGTTCTTCCTGCGCTCCTTGCGTGGGGCGGGAGTTGTCCTCACGCCGGCCGAACTCCTCGCGCGGGCCGGCTCGGTGATCGCCCTGTTCGTGGCGACTCTGGGCGGGCTCGCCTGGGCCGGACACGACGTCATCACGATCGACGGCGACAAGCTCGGGCTCGACAAGGCCGGGGGCGGGGGCGGGGGGCTCGGTTCCATCACCGACAAACTGCCCGGCGGTCTCGGGGATCTCGGTGGTCTGCTGCCCGGCAAGATCGGTGACCTCGTGAAGGCGAAGGCCGCCGTGGGGTTCTCCGTCGACACCGTGTCGACCCTGCTCGGCGGAGCCGCGTGGGCCGCCTCGGTCCTGCTGATCGCGCTGCTGGCCTCCCGGCGTACGCCGCTGCCGCGCGGCTGGGACGCCGTGCACCGTGCGGTGCGGCCGGCCGTCTCCTCGCTCGTCGCCGTCCTGCTGGTCGCCGTCCTCGCCGGGCTCGCTGCGGCCGCGTACGCGGCGATCGGCGACGACCACCCGAAGCGGATCGCGGGAGCCGCGCTGCTCGGCGCGCCCAACGGCGTGTGGCTCGCCATCCCCCTCGGGCTCTTCGTCCCCTGGGACGGGAAGGCCACCGGCGAGCTCGCCAAGCTGTTGCCCGACCCCCTCGACAAGCTCCTGACCGCCGACGCGTCCCGGCCCGTCACCCTCGGGCGGCTCGCCGAACTCGACGGGCGGGTATGGCTGTTGGCGCTCGCGGCCGCTCTGATGATGCTGTACGCGGGCGTCCTGACGGCTGCGCGTACGCCATTCGTACGGGTGGGGAGTGCGGCGGCGGGAGGAGCCTCGGGGGGCCCGGATGTACGGGGGGACGGTGCGCTGCGGTTCGCCGGGCGCTGCGCACTTCGGCTGGGGGTCGTGACGGCGCTGGCGCTGCCGCTGCTCGCCTGGCTGACGGAGGTGTCGGTGGACGCGTCCCTGTCCGTGTTCGGGTTCGACGCGTTCGGGGCGGGGGTCGAGCTGCGGGGGCGGCTGGGGGTGGCGTTGGTCCTGGGGGCCCTTTGGGGGGCGGGGGCGGGGGCTGTGGGGGCGTTGCTGGCTTGGGTTTGTGGGGCTGCGGGGCGGAGGGTTGCGGGGGGTGTTGGGGTCGTCGGGGGTGCTGGGATTGTCGGAGGTGCTGGGGTGCCGTGGGAGGCCGGGGGGTCTGGTGGTGCGGGTGCCGGTGCGGAGGCCGGGCCCTATCGGCCTCGGGGGTCGTATCGGGCGCCGAACCCTGACACCAATCCGTATCTGAAGGTGCCGGACGAGTTGCGGGAGCCGGAGGATCGGGCGGGGGATGTGTACGGGGCGCCCACGATGGTGGGGCCGGTCGGGCCGGTCGGCCCGTCGTCGAAGCGGAGGCCGGACGGGCCGCCGCCGCTGCCTCCTCCCCCGCCGCCGGTTCCTCCCTCGCCGGACGAGGGGCGGCCGGGTCCGCGGCGTCCGCGGCGCTGAGGGCGCTGGGCCGGCGGTCGCGGGGCGGTGCCAGGGTCCGGTTCCGGGTTCCGGGTTCCGGGTCCGGGTTCCGGCCGGTGGGTGGGTCGGGGCCGCGCCGGTACATCCGCCCGCATCCGAACGGATCCCACCAGGGTCGAGAAGTGCGCGTGGGTGCCGATCCGTCCGGCCTGCGGGCATGTGATGTACCGGCACGTCCCCTTCCGTGCGCGGCCGACTGCGGGTGCGTCGTGGTGGCCGTGCCGACCTCTTCCGCCGGGTCACGGCCGCGGGTGCATTTTTCAGCCCCGGCCGGGAAAATCAGCCCCTCCGGCGATTGAGGAGCGGGGTCTGGGGCGGAAGCCCGGGTTCGGGTCGGGTAGGGGCGGAGGGGGCGAAAGAAGGTTGTTGGTGCGGCGCGCCGTGAAGCAGCGGTGGGGGTGAGGGGGCGTCTCGGGGTGGTGGGTGGGTGTTCGTCACCCGGGGGGCGCCGGGGTGTCACCCAGTGTTCCGTGTCCGCTAGGCGGACCGGGCGGGCGGGAGGCACTGGGTGCCGGATACGGTGGGAAATACCATGAGCGCTTCACATACCCCTGATGTGCCCACTCTTCTTGTCAAGATCTTCGGCAAGGACCGGCCGGGCATCACCGCCGGACTCTTCGACACCCTCGCCGCCTACTCCGTCGACGTGGTCGACATCGAGCAGGTCGTCACCCGGGGCCGGATCGTGCTGTGCGCGCTCGTGACCGAGCCGCCCGCAGGCCTCGAAGGTGATCTTCGGTCGACCGTCCACAGCTGGGCGGAGTCGATGAAGATGCAGGCCGAGATCATCTCCGGCCTCGGCGACAACCGTCCGCGCGGCCTGGGTCGTTCGCTGGTCACGGTGCTCGGACACCCGCTCACCGCGGAGTCGACGGCCGCCATCGCCGCGCGGATCACGAAGACCGGCGGCAACATCGACCGTATCTTCCGGCTGGCCAAGTACCCGGTGACCGCGGTCGAGTTCGCGGTGTCCGGCACGGGGACCGAGGAACTGCGCACCGCGCTGGTGACCGAGGCGTCGGCACTCGGTGTCGACATCGCGGTCGTGTCCGCGGGCCTGCACCGGCGGGCCCAGCGTCTCGTCGTGATGGACGTGGACTCCACGCTCATCCAGGACGAGGTGATCGAGCTCTTCGCCGCGCACGCCGGGTGCGAGGCCGAGGTCGCCGAGGTCACAGCGGCCGCGATGCGAGGTGAGCTGGACTTCGAGCAGTCCCTGCACGCACGCGTGGCGCTCCTCGAAGGGCTGGACGCGTCGGTGGTGCAGAAGGTGCGCGAGGAGGTGCGGCTGACGCCTGGCGCGCGCACCCTGATCCGTACGCTGAAGCGGCTCGGCTTCCAAGTCGGTGTCGTCTCCGGCGGGTTCACCCAGGTCACCGACGATCTGAAGGAGCGGCTCGGGCTCGACTTCGCCCAGGCCAACACGCTGGAGATCGTCGACGGAAAGCTGACCGGCCGGGTCACCGGCGAGATCGTGGACCGGGCGGGCAAGGCGCGACTGCTGCGCCGCTTCGCGGCCGAGGCCGAGATTCCGCTGGCCCAGACCGTGGCGATCGGCGACGGCGCCAACGACCTCGACATGCTCAACGCCGCCGGTCTCGGGGTCGCGTTCAACGCGAAGCCGGTCGTACGGCAGGCCGCGCACACCGCGGTGAACTTCCCGTTCCTCGACACGGTCCTCTATCTGCTGGGCGTCACCCGTGAAGAGGTCGAGGCCGCCGACATGCACGAGGACGACGAGGCTCACTAAGCCACGGTCCCGTGACGGACGGGGGCCCGGCACCGCCATGGTGCCGGGCC
>NZ_JBSFZS010000172.1:0-12028 GCF_053600395.1 Streptomyces sp. NPDC005070
CGCACCGACCAGGCCCTGGACGACCTCGTCGGGTTCATGGTCAACACCCTGGTGCTGCGCACCGACACGAGCGGCGATCCCGGCTTCACCGACCTGCTCGGCCGGGTGCGGCACAAGGCGCTGTCCGCGTACGCCCACCAGGACGTGCCGTTCGAGTACCTGGTCGAGGTGGTCAACCCGGCCCGGTCGCTGTCGCACCACCCGCTGTTCCAGATCATGCTGACCCTGCACAACGCGCCGTCGAGCGAGTTCACGCTGCCGGGGCTGTCGACCGGCCACCTGGAGGCACCGACCGGCACCGCGCGGGTCGACCTGACGTTCAGTCTGGCCGAGCAGTACCGGCCGGACGGCGGCCTCGACGGCATGGCCGGTGCGGTGGAGTACGCCACCGATCTGTTCGACCCGGCCACCGTGGAGCTGCTGTTCGCCCGCTGGACCCGGTTGCTGCGCGCGGTGGTCGCCGACCCCGGCCGGCCGATCAGCCGGATCGACATCATGTCCGGCGAGGAACGGCACCGACTGCTGTACGGGTTCAACGACACCGCCGTCGAACTGCCCGGGGCCGCGCTGCCGGAGCTGTTCGCCCGTCAGGTGCGGGCCGTCCCCGACGCGGTGGCCGTGGTGGCGGGCGGCACCGAGCTGACCTATCGGGAGCTCGACCTGCGGGCCAACCGCCTCGCGCGGACACTGATCCGCGAAGGCGTGATGCCGGAGACGCCGGTAGCGGTACTGCTGGAACGCTCGGCGGACCTGGTCGTGGCGCTCCTGGCGATCATCAAGGCGGGCGGCGTCTACGTGCCCCTCGACTCGCGGTTCCCGCAGTCCCGCGTCGACCTCATCCTCGAGGAGTCCGGGGCCGCCCTGGTCCTCACCGAGGACGTGCTGGCCGCGCTGATCCAGGCCGAGTCCGACGCGTCCGACCCCGAAGTCCCCGTCGATCCGATGCAGTTGGCGTACGTGATGTACACCTCCGGCTCGACCGGACGGCCGAAGGGCGTGGCTGTCACCCACCGCGACGTGGTGGCCCACGCCCTGACCCCCTGCTGGCGCGACGGCGGACACGAGCGGGTGCTGCTGCACTCCCCCACCGCGTTCGACCTCTCGACGTACGAGCACTGGGTGCCGCTGCTCGGCGGCGGCCGGATCGTGGTCGCACCGCCCGGCCCGCTCGATCTCGACCTGCTGCACCAGGCGGTCGGCGAGCATCAGGTGACCGGACTGTGGCTGACGGCCGGCCTGTTCCGCCTGGTCGCCGAGGAGCGGCCGGGCCTGCTCGCGGGAGTCCGCGAGGTGTGGACCGGCGGCGACGTGGTCTCCCCGGCAGCCGTCGCCCGGGTGCGGGAGGCCTGCCCCGGTGTCACGGTGGTCAACGGCTACGGGCCCACCGAGGCCACGACCCTGGCCACCTGCCACCCGGTGCGCACCCTCTCCGAGGACGCCGCGACCGTGCCGATCGGCCGGCCGATGGCGAACATGCGCGCCTACGTGCTCGACGCCGGGCTGCGGCCGGTGCCGCCGGGCGTGGTCGGCGAGCTGTACCTCGCGGGGGCGGGCGTGGCCCGGGGCTACGTCGGGCGGCCCGACCTGACGGTACAGCGGTTCGTCGCCGACCCGTACGGGCCGGCCGGGGACCGGATGTACCGCACGGGCGACCTGGCGTGGTGGCGGGCCGAAGGGGTGCTGGAGTTCGCCGGACGGGCCGACCACCAGGTCAAGCTGCGCGGCTTCAGGATCGAGCCCGGCGAGATCGAGGCGGTGCTCGCGGGTTGCCCGGGCGTCGCCCAGGCGGCCATCGTCGTCCGCGAGGACCAGCCGGACGACAAACAGCTCGTCGCCTACCTGGTACCCGCCCCCGAAGGTGCGCCCGAGACGGGCGAGCTGTCCGACCGGCTGCGTCGCGAACTGCCCGAGTACATGGTGCCGTCGGCGTTCGTCACCCTGGACGTGCTGCCGCTGACCGCCAACGGCAAGCTGGACCGGGCCGCCCTGCCGGCCCCGGACTACGGTGCACCGGGCGCCGGGCGCGGCCCCCGGACGCCGCAGGAGCAGCTGCTGTGCGACCTCTTCGCCGAGGTCCTCGGCCGGGAACAGGTGCGCATCGACGACAGCTTCTTCGACCTGGGCGGGCACTCGCTGCTGGCCGCCCGCCTGGTCTCCCGCGTCCGTGAGACCCTCGGCGTCGACGTGGGCCTGCGCACGCTGTTCGAAGCACCGACCGTGGCCGGGCTCACGGAACGCCTGGTCATGAACGATCCCGACGACGCGTTGGACGTGCTGCTGCCGCTGCGCACGACCGGGAGCCGGACACCGCTGTTCTGCATCCACCCCGGCGGCGGCATCAGCTGGTCGTACAGCGGGCTCCTGAACCACATCGGTCCCGAGTACCCGGTCTACGCGATCCAGGCGCGCGGTCTCGGCCGCCCCGAACCCCGGCCTACGTCCTTCGAGGAGATGGCGGCCGACTACGCCGACCAGATCCACAAGATCCAGCCCGAGGGCCCGTATCTGCTGCTCGGCTGGTCCGCCGGCGGGCTGATCGCCCACGCGATCGCCTGCGAGCTGCAGGCGCGTGGCGAGCGGACCGCGCTGCTGGCGATCCTCGACGCCTACCCGGTGAAGGACGTGGTGTTCGAGGAGGTGCCCGTACCCACCGAGCGGGACGTGCTCGTCGGCGTGCTCGACTGCAACCTGGACGAGCTGGGCGACCGGACGCTGACCTATGACGAGGTCGCCGAGATCATGCGCGAGCGGGGCAGCGCACTGGCCGGCCTGACGGGACCGCAGATCGAGGTCGTCGTCCACATCATGATCAACAACGCGAAGCTGGCGGTCGACTTCGTCCCCGGAACGTTCGACGGAGACCTGCTGCTGTTCAACTCCACGATCGACCGGGACGGGGACGACGCCGGGCCCGCGACCTGGCGCCCGTACATCACCGGCCGGATCGAATCGCACCAGATCACCACCCGGCACAACCGGATGACCCAAGCCGGCTCACTGGCCCAGATCGGACCGATCCTGGCCGCCGAGCTCGCCGGGGCCACCGGTGACACCCCGCCCCTCACCCAGACCCTCGACCAGACCCGCAACCAGGAGGACTGATTCCCATGACCAACCCGTTCGAGGACCAGGACGGCACCTTCCTCGTGCTCGTCAACCAGGAGAACCAGCACTCGCTGTGGCCGCAGTTCGCGGACGTCCCCGACGGCTGGACCGTCGCCCACGGCCCCGACACCCACGCCGCCTGCCTGGAGTACGTCGAGCAGACCTGGACCGACATGCGGCCCAGGAGTCTGGCCGACGCCATGGACGCCCGGCGATAGCGCGGCGGACGTGAACTCCACCGAGACCCTGGACGAGGCCCGCGGCACCGCGGGCCTCGTCCGGCCCGACGACCTCGCCGCGGCGCTGCAGACGCCCGAGGCCCGCCGGGACCCGTACCCGTTCTACGCCCGCATGCGGCGCGAAAGTCCGGTCCACCGCAGCCCTCAGGGCATCTGGTACCTCACCCGGTACGCCGACGTCGAGGCGGCCCTGGGCGACCTGCGGCTGTCCAACGACCGGGACCGGATGACCCGCGCCTACGGCGCCCTCGGCGGCGACCTGAAGGCCTTCAGCCGGCTCACCGACCGGCTCGGCCGGGTGATGACCAACACGGACCCGCCGGACCACGCCCGGCTGCGCAAGCTGGCCAACCGCGCCTTCACCGCCCGGCGGGTCGAAGCCCTGCGCGACGGCATCCAGCGGATCGTCGACCGGCTCGTCGACGAGGCGGTCGCGGCGGGGCCGGCCATGGACCTGATCGAGGCGGTCGCCTCCCCGCTGCCGCTGTCCGTCGTCTGCGAGTTGTTCGGTATTCCGCCCGAGGACCGACCGCAGGTCAAGACCTGGTTCCGCCGCCTCGGCCGGCTCTCCGAGGACATCGACAAGTCCGAGGCGGCGATCGAGCAGTACGAGGAGTACCTCGCCCGGCTCGTCCGCCGACGCCGGGCCGACCCCGGCGACGACCTGGTCAGCGCCCTGGTCGCGACGCAGGCGCAGGACGACCGGCTCACCGACTCCGAACTGCTGTCCACCTGCTTCGTCCTGATCACGGCGGGCGACGAGACCACCACCCACCTGGTCGGGAACGGCATGCTCGCCCTGCTGCGCCACCCCGGCCAGCTGGCCCGGTTGCGCGAGGACCCGGCGCTGATCCGTACGGCCGTCGACGAACTCGCCCGCTACGACACGCCGACCCAGGCGATCGTCCGGGTCGTGGCCGAGGACGTCGAGATCGGCGGGCGGACGCTGCGCGAGGGCGAGCTGGTGTACCTGCTTCTCGCCGCGACGAACCGTGATCCCGAGCGCTTCGAGGAGCCCGACCGGCTCGACCTGTCCCGCCCCGACAACCGGCACCTCAGTTTCGGCAACGGCCCGCACTTCTGCCTCGGCGGTCCGCTGGCCAAGCTCCAGGCGGAGGTGTCCCTCGGCACGCTGGTCCGCCGGCTCCCGCGGCTGCGGTTGGCCGACGGGGCGGCCCTCGAATGGCGGCCCAACCCACTGCAACGGCGGCTGAACGCCCTCCCGCTCACCTACTGACACCTGAACGACGACGAAGGAGAAGTGACCATGGCCCGAGAGTTCGAGGTCCGCCGGGAGCAGGACCTGCCCGCCACGCCCGAGCAGGTCTGGCAAGCGGTCGCCACCGGCGCCGGCAACCTCGGCTGGCTGTATCCCATGGAGGTCGAGCCGCGCGTCGGCGGAAAGGTCACCCGGGCCGACGGCACCGTCGTGGCGTGGGAGCCGCCGCACCACTTCGCGGTGCGTGTGGCCCTGGACGACGGGTTCTCCAACACCCTCACCTACCGGATCGAGCCGCTCGACGACACGACCAGCCATCTGCGGATGGGAATCCACTGGGTGCACACGGGAGTCGTCGACGACTACTGGGACACCAAGGCGGACGCGGCCGAGAAGCACGTCGACCTCTACCAGCACGGCCTCGCCGAGTACCTGAGGCACTTCGCCGGCCGCCCCGCCGTCTACGTCAAGGTGGGCCGCGACGAGCGCACCGACGACCCCGCCGACTTCGCCGCTCTGCGCCGGCGCCTCGGCCTCGCCGACGACACGGCCGTCGGCGACCGGCTGTCGCTCGACCTCCCGGGTGCGGACGGCGGCTCACAGGACGTGGTCGTGGACTGGCTCAGCCCCGACTTCGTCGGCCTGCGCGGCCCGGACGCGCTGTACCGGTTCTTCAACGGCAGCACCTGGAACTGGCCGATCTGGGTGGGCCACCACCTGTTCGCCGAGGACGCGGACGAAGAGCTGGCCACCAAGGCGTGGAACGCCTGGCTCAACGGCGCCTGACTCCTCGCACGACACAACCGAAGGACCTCTGGTGGAAACACTGCTCTACGCCGCCGAACTCGTCCAGGAAGACGGTACCTACAAGCTCGTCGTGCAGGACGTGGTGCGGAACACGGTCCAGGTCACCCCTGTCCCCAGATCCGCGGTGGACAGACTCCCGACCTTTCTGTCCGTGCTGAGTTCCAAGCTCGGCTCCGCACCGGCACGTGGCCGCTGGTAGACCTCTTCCGACGTCACGAGGCCGATGCCGTCCGGCGCAGCAACTCCCGGACGTCATCGGCCTCGTGACGTCGTGGCCCCTGGACCGAGGCATGCCCGTGCCGGACGTCAGCCCATGACGGATCGAGAGGCGGCGCCCTCCGCGATGGGCCGTTTCCGGGAGAACGCACCCAGGTTGATGACGATGCCGGTGTGTTCGCCTGTGTACCGCAGCGGATCGCGGTCGTGGTCGTGACCGGCCTCGACGCGGTCGACCAGGGCGGCGAGGAACCGGCCCGCCAGAGGAGCGTTCTTGAACTGGTTGCCGCTCGTTCCCATGGCGACATAGAAGCCGGCCAGATCGGTACGGTCGTAGATGGGGGACCAGTCGTCGGCGGCGTCGTAGACACCGGCGATGCCGGTCGGCCGGTTCGGAACGCCGAGGAGCGGGAATCGCCGCGCGGCCCTGGTCACCTGGGTGTCGAACCGGGCGGACGTCGGGTGCGGGTTGCACGTGTCCGGATCGTCGAGCCACTCCACAGGGTCGCAGGCAGGCAGCGTGCTGCCGATGAGGAGGTGTCCGCCGTAGGGGCGCAGGTAGGTCCCGAGGTCGACATCGGCCACGATCGGGCCGGGCGCGGTCCCGGCGCCGCGCGTGCGCGACGAGGCCGTGTCTCCCCGGCCGACAGGCGCGGCCACCTGATGGACTTCCTGGCGCAGCGGGCGCACCCCGACAGTGAACTCGGCCCCGACCTGGGCCATCCGGTTGAGCGCGCCCGACCAGGGCCCGGCGGCGTTGACCACCACCGGTGTCGTGATCGCGCTGCCGTCGGCGAGCCGGACGCCCGCCACCCGGCCCTCGCGGCGCAGGACACCGACGACCGTGCGGTGGAAGAGGAAGCGCGCTCCGACGCGGGTCGCGGCGTCCGCGAGATTCTGTGCGGCGAGCTGGGGATCGTCGACGAAGCCCGCGTCGGGTGTGAACAGCGCGCCGAGCTCCCCTTCGGGGCCGGAGAAGAACGCCTCGTCGCGCAGGGGCCTGGGCGGCCCGTAGCGTCCCGCGTCGATGCCGGGGATCCGGCTGCGCAGCGTTGCGGCGTCCCAGCGCTCGTACGGCACACCCGCGCGCTCGAACAGTGCGACGACCTCCGACGTCCCGGAGCCCGGCGCGTCGAGCAGTACCGCCCCGGTCCGCCGGAACGCCGCCAGGCCGGGGCCGCGCACGGTGCCCAGGTGCTCCGCCCATCGCGTCCAGCAGTGCCGGGACTCCCAGGCAGTGGCGACGCCGTCCCAGGTGAAGTAGTTGAAACGGATGATCGCGCTCGAGGCGCTGGTCGATCCGTGGCCGACGCCGCCGGACTTGTCGACGACCACGACACGCCGACCGGTGCGCGCCAGTTCCCGTGCCACCGCGGCACCGATCACACCCGCCCCCACGACCACCGCGTCCGCGCCGGACGGAAGCATTTCCGGTTCCCTGGCCGTCATGACGGCAGGTCCCCGGAGGTTCGCGGAGCCCGGTCACCGTTCGCGTCCTGGTGAACGCCACCGGCATGGGGCGGGCGGTCGTCGGCGCGGTACGGGAAGTGGCACGCGGCGCGGTGCGGCTGTCCGGCCGCATCCGGCTGGGGGTCCCGTGCGGCGCAGACGTCCCGTCCGGGACGCCGGTTCGGCCCGACGGGGCAACGCGGATGAAAACGGCAGCCGGTAGGTGGCGACGCGGGGTCGGGCACCTCTCCGGGAAGGAGTGGTGCCCCGACCGGTCGTCGTCCGGCGTGCAGGCTCGGCACGGCGGACAGCAGCGTCCGCGTGTAAGGATGCCGCGGACTGCGCAGCAGGTTCTCGGTGGAGGCGGTCTCGACGATCCGGCCGAGGTACATCACGGCGACGACGTCCGACACATGACGGACGGCGGCGAGGTCATGGCTGATGAACAGTATGGCGAAGCCCAGACGTCGCTGCAGGTCCCGGAGCGTGGTCAGGAGTGCCGCCCGGACCGACACGTCGAGAGCCGAGGTGACCTCGTCGGCGATGAGTACCGCCGGATCGACGGCGAGCGCGCGGGCGACGGCCACGCGCTGACGCTGGCCGCCCGAGAGCTGCCGCGGCACCCGGTCGGCGCAGCCGACGTCGAGACCGACCAGTTCCAGCAGTCCGCCGATGCGCTGTTCGCGGCTGCGGCGGTCCAGCCGGACGAAGGCCCCGGCCGCTTCGGCGAGCGACTGACGGACCGTCATGCGGGGGTCGAGTGCCGTGTCCGGGTCCTGGAAAACCAGTTGGACCTGTTGGCCCAGCCGACGTCGACCGGCCGCCCGGCGGCCTCGGTACTCCCGTCCGCCGACCGTGATCCGCCCGGCGCACGGGCTGTCCAGCCCGACGACCGCACGTGCCAGAGTGGACTTTCCCGAACCGGACTCGCCGACCAGGCCGACCGTCGCGCCCCGGGGAACCTCCAGTGACACCCCGTCCACCGCCGTGACCGGCCCGAACGGCCCGTGGTGGCGGACGGTGACGTCGTACAGCGCCAGCCCTGCCTCTTCCTCTTCCCTCACTGCTCCACCTCTTCGGTCTCACGCTGTCCGCGGAACGTTGCCGGAGCCAGCGGCCGCCAGCAGGCGACCTCGTGCTCCGGGTCGAACGGGGACAGCACGGGGCTCTCCACGGCACACCGCTCCACTCGATGCGGGCAGCGGTCATGGAACGGGCAGCCCGGGGCCGTGCCGCACGGATCGGACGGCCCTCCCTCGATGGTGCGCAGGGGGTGGTCGCGATCCGCGGCCAGGTCCGGGACCGAGGCGACGAGCATCCGCGTGTACGGATGCCGTGCGCCGGTCGCCAGCTCACGGGCCGGAAGGTTCTCCACGATCGTTCCCCCGTACATGACCAGAACCCGGTCGCAGGCGTCGGCCACCAGGGCGATGTCGTGGCTGATGAAGAGGATCGCGGTGGCGTCGTCGCGCCGGACACGGCGGAGCAGGTCCATGATCTGCCGCTGCACGGTGACGTCCAGGGCTGTCGTCGGCTCGTCCGCGACGAGGAGGGCAGGCCGCATCATCGAAGCGGCAGCGATCGCCACTCGCTGGCGCTGACCGCCGGACAGCTGGAAGGGCCGGGAGCGCAGCAACCGGCGCCCGCCGGGCAGCGCGACCCGCTGAAGCTGGACCAGGGCCTGCTCGACGGCCTCGGCACGAGGGGTGCAGTGGTGTGCGCGCACGGCCTCCGTCATCTGCGTTCCGATGCGGAGCGACGGGTTGAAGGCCGAGGCCGGATTCTGGAAGATCATCGCCATCCCCGTCGCCAGCTGCCTGCGTCGCTCTTTGCGTGACAACGACTCGGCGTCCGCGCCGAGAAACCGGTGGGTGCCCCAGGTCGTGCAGGCGCCGTCCGGCAGCAGGTCGGCGATGGCGAGCGCCGTCAGCGACTTGCCGGAGCCGGACTCGCCGACCAGGCCGACCATCTCACCGCGCCGCAGGGCGAGGGAGACACCGCGGACGGGCCGGACCACTCCCTGCGCCGTGGGAAGGGTGACCCACAGATCCTCCACCTCCAGCACGTGGTCCGCGACTGCCGGAAGGCCGGTGCGTGCCGGGTGTGGCGCGGATTCTTCCAGCTGCCGTGGGCGGACGCGTCGCGCGGCTGCTCCGGCCAGCATCTCGCCGAGCAGTTGGAAGGCCACGGCGGCGTAGACGATGGCGATGCCGGGTGCCACGGCGGGCAGCGGTTCGGTGTAGATGCGGTCCAGGCCCTGGCTGAGCAGGAGCCCCCAGTCGTACGAGGGGGGCTGCACCCCCAGTCCGAGGAAGCTCAGTCCCGACAGGGCCACGAGTGCCGAGCCCGCGGCGACCGTGGTGTTGAGCATCAGCGGTTCGGCGATGTGGGGCAGGACATGGCGCAGGAGGAGCCGGTGGCGGCGCAGGCCCAGCACGCGCGCGGCCGCCATGAAGTCGGTTCCGGCCACTTTGGCGGCGAGGGTCTGGGTGATCCGGGCGAAGCCCGGTGCACAGGCGACGGCGAGTGCGCACACCGCTCCACCCGCGCCCGCGCCGAAGAGCGTCGCGAAGAACATCGCGACGAGGAGCGCGGGGAAGGCCAGCAGGAGGTTGATCAGGGCTCCCAGCAGGCGGCGGGCGCGTCCGCCGACGACGGCGGTGAGCGCCCCGAGTGTGATCCCGGCCGTCGCGCCGAGGAGCGTGGCCGCGACGGCCGGCAGCAGGGAGAGCCAGGTCGCCGAGAGCAGCCGGGCGAGCAGGTCGCGTCCGAGACGGTCCGTGCCGAGCAGGTGACCCGCGGTGGGTGCCCGCAGCACCGCCGATGGGTCCGGACGGTCGGCGGCCTGCCCCCACAGCACCGCCCCCGCGACGGCCAGTACGGCGAGCGATCCGAGCATCACCAGGGTGATCACGCCCATCGGTGTGGACCAGCCCGACCGGGTCGCACGAGACCGGCCGGCGGTGGCACGCGGCGTGAGCGGAGAAGGGGAGGACAACACCATCGGATCACGTCTCCCGGATGACGGATCGGGGGTCGAGCAGCGCGAGGGCCAGATCGACCAGGAAGTTCACCGCGAGGACGGCCGAGCCCAGCACCAGGACCGACGCCTCGACGACGGCGTAGTCCTGCGCGGCCACGGACTGCGCCATCGCCGACCCGATGCCCGGCCAGGCGAACACCTTCTCGACCAGTACCGTTCCCGCGATCAGGGCCGGTAGCAGGTTCCCGGCCACCGTCAGCGACGCGGTCAGCGTGTTCGGTGCCACATGGCGCAGGTAGAGCGGGACGGCGGGCAGCCGTTTCGCGCGGGCGGCACGCAGATAGTCCGTCGCGAGCACCTTGAGCGTCTCCACCCGGACGATCCGCAGGAGTACCGCGGTCGGAGCGAGGGCCAGCGCGAGCACGGGCAGCACGTAGGACTGGGGACCGAGGTCGCCGGCCACCGGAAAGATGCGCAGGGCGACCGCCAGTCCCGCGGTGAGACCCGCCGCGAGCACGAAGTCCGGCACGCCCGCCATGACGGAGGTGGTGGCGGTGAACGCCAACTCCGCCCGGGGCCGCCGCCCTCCGCGTGTCCACACCGCCGCGAGCAGCCCCCCGGGGAGGGCAACGACGAGTACGCAGGCGAACGCCAGGACAGCCAGCAGCAAGGTGGCCGGCAGACGTGCCCTGATCAGGTCGGCCACCGGCTCGCCGGTCACCAGGGAGACCCCGAGGTCCCCGTGGGCCAGATGCCGCAGATACCGCCAGTACTGTGCCGACAGGCCATGATCCAGGCCGAGTTCGTGTCGTTTCGCCGCTACCAGGTCCGGCGGGGCGTCCACGCCCAGCGCGGCCCGGACGGGGTCACCGGGCACCAGCCGGATCATCGCGAAGGAAGCGGTGACGACCACGAAGAGAGAGACCGTCAGCCGCACCGCACGCCGACAGCAGAACACCACCCACGGGTGGCGCCGAGCCAGGGCACCGAGCCGTGCGGACACGGTCGTCATGGGAGACCTCCTCGACTGGTGGTGGGGCCGTGTGCCGCGTCCGCCGCCGCTATCTGTGCAGGCGGATGCTGGTCGGTACGACCTGGCCGCCGGGCGCGACGGCGAAGGTCGTCCGGTAGCCGTACACCGTGCCCGTGCCGTCGGCGACGGGCAGCGCGTCGGCCGAGCGGAACAGCTCCGCGGCGGCCCTGTTCCAGTCCGCGCAGCTGGCCGTGCCCGGCGCGCCCAGCGCGAGGGCCACGAAGCGGTCGTAGGTGCGGTTGACGACGTGTGCGAAGTTCAGTCCCTGCGAGGGCGGCGGACCGGAGAAGTACGGGACGAGCTGTGCGGGCAGTGGCGGACCCGGCGAGCTGCCGACCACGACGTCGAAGTCCCCGCTCTGGTACATGGCCTGCACCACCGCATTGCGGCTCTCGCTGACGAGGTCGACGTCCGCGCCCAGCGCCTGCCAGGTGGCGGCCATCAGTTCGGCGACCGACGGAAGGGTGGAGCCGAAGTCGGCGCTGCTGAGCAGCCGCAGCCGCAGCGGCCGGCCCTGCTTGACCAGCCTGCCCCGTGCGTTCTTCGTCCAGCCCGCGGCGCCCAGGGCGCCCACGGCACTGTGCGAAGGCAGGTTCCGGGCGGCCACGTCGGTGTGGCAGACGGAGCCCGCAGCAGTCAGATGACTCGCGGGCGTTCCGTCGCCGCCGATCGCCACATTGGCGAGGCCCTTGCGGTCCAGGGCCCCCACCAGTGCCTGACGCAGCACGGGATCGCTCAAGGGGCGGCCGGACCGTTCGTTGAAGAAGGTCAGCCCCACCACGGTCGGCACCTGCGCGGTGGCCAGGCCGTGGCCGGTCAGCCGCGCGCGGTCGGGGCCGGTCACCGTCGCGATGTTCACGCCGCCCGTGAGCAGCAGGTTGGCCACCGTGGACTCCTGCGGCACCACCGACACCACGATCCGCTCAGGCTGGCCCGCCGCCGCGTTCGTCGCTCCGCGCGGCCCCCACGCATACCCC
>NZ_JBSFZS010000173.1:0-11895 GCF_053600395.1 Streptomyces sp. NPDC005070
GTGCCGGTGCATCAGCCCGTCGCCGTTGGGTGAGGCGTGAGCGTCGGTGGCGACGGGCATCGATGTACCGGCACGGCCCCTCACGCCGGATGCCGGCCGCGGGAGGGTGGTGGTGACCGTTCCAGCCCGGCGGGCGAAGGTTCAGCCCCGGCCGGGGAGATCCAGCCCCTCCGGCGTTCGAGGAGCGGGGTCTGAGGCGGAGGGGGCGAGAGGGAGCTGGTGGCTGTGCCCCGGGGTGTGGGGCCGGCGCCGGTGGGTCAGACGGTTTCCTCCACGCGCTTCTTCAGGCCGGCCAGGGCACGGTCGATGATGACCTTCTCGGCCTTGCGCTTGATCATGCCGAGCATGGGGATCTTGACGTCGACGGTCAGCCGGTAGGTGACCTCGGTGGCCCCCTCGCCCGCGGGCTTGAGAAGGTACGAGCCGTCCAGCGACCGGAGCATCTGGGACTTGACCAGGGTCCAGGAGACCTCGTGGTCCCCGGTCCAGGTGTAACCGAGGGTCTGGTCGTCCTTGATGGCGCCTGCGTCCATGACCAGCCGGACCTGCTCGGCACGGCCGAGGTCGTCCGACTTGAGGACCTCCGCCTCCTTCACCTCGCCCGTCCAGTCCGGGTAGCGGGCGAAGTCGGCGATCACCGCCATGACGTCAGCCGGTGCCGCCTCGATCGTGATGCTCGAACTGGTGTGTTCCGCCATCGCGGTGGCTCCTCCAGATGCGGTCCGGTGAGGGAGGGTGGTGCGCACGTGTGTGCAGCGTGAAGGCTACCGCGCACGGCCGCGGGCGCCGTCACCCCACCTGGCCTTCAGCGCCGTCGCGGCGTCACCACTCCAGCACCCAGGGGCGGCCCGACCCCGCGAAGTGCCCCACATTCACGCATTCCGTCGCCCCTACGCGCATCCGGCGGGCGAGTGGCTGGTGGACGTGGCCGAAGAGCGCGTACCGGGGGCGCGTGCGCCGGATCGCGTCAAGAAGCGCGCGGGAGCCGCGCTCGAAGCGGCGCGCCACGGTGTCGTACACGAGCTCCGGCACCTCCGGCGGGATGTGCGTGCACAGCACGTCGACCTCGCCGACCGCCTCGATCTTGGCCGCGTACTCCTCGTCGCTGATCTCGTACGGCGTCCGCATCGGTGTCCGCAGTCCCCCGCCGACGAACCCGAAGACGCGGCCGCCGATCTCGACCCGCTCGCCGTCGAGGACGGTGGTGCCCGGTCCGGCGTACTCCGGCCACAGGGTCGGCATGTCGACATTGCCGTAGGTCGCGTACGTCGGATTCGGGAACGCAGCGAACATCTCGGCGTACTGTTTGCGGACCGCCTTCTCGATCGCCGCGGCCCGGTCGGTGCCGACGCCCGCCCACAGCCGGGCACCGAACGCGCGCGCCTCCTCGAAGCGGCGGGCGGTGCGCAGCTCGACGATGCGGTCGGCGTTCTCCACACCGAAGAGGTCCGGGAAGATACCGCGCGCGTGGTCGGCGTAGTCGAGGAAGAGAACCAGGTCACCGAGGCAGATCAGGGCGTCGGCGCCGTCACCGGCCCGGGCCAGGTCGCGGGCGTTGCCGTGCACGTCGCTGACCACGTGAATGCGCGTCCTCGGACGGCCGACGGGTGTGGATGCCATGACGATCAAGCGTAGGCCGGTGTGGCAAACGTGAACAGAGGCGGCCGGACCTGCGATTACTGGCACCCCCGGAAGGGCGTGGACTACTGTGCGCGCAGGAACGCCACCACGTGTGACGCATGGAACATCTCGCCGGGACCCCCTGTCGAAGAGGCCATACCGGCGGGTAACGTCCGGGCAGTCCAGTCGTACTCGGGATTTCAACAAATGATCTCTTGAGTACTTGCCCGAGCCTTGGACCGCACCGTCGCATCACACAGAGTCGTGGCGTCGGCGCCCTATGAGGAGCAGCAGTCTTGCGCGAGTTCAGCCTTCCGGCTTTGTACGAGGTCCCTGCGGACGGAAATCTCACCGACATCGTCCGCAGAAACGCCGCGCAGCATCCCGACGTAGCCGTGATCGCCCGCAAGGTGGGCGGCACCTGGACGGACGTCAGCGCCACCACCTTCCTCGCCGAGGTGCGTTCCGCTGCCAAGGGTCTGATCGCCTCGGGTGTGCAGCCCGGTGACCGGGTCGCCCTGATGTCCCGTACCCGCTACGAGTGGACGCTGCTCGACTTCGCCATCTGGAGCGCCGGCGCCGTCACCGTGCCGGTGTACGAGACCAGCTCCCCCGAGCAGGTGCAGTGGATCCTCGGCGACTCGGGCGCGCGGGCCTGCATCGTGGAGCTGCCCGCGCACGCGGCCTCCGTGGAGTCGGTGCGCGACCGGCTGCCCGCCCTCGAGCACGTCTGGCAGATCGAGGCCGGCGGCGTCGAGGAGCTGGGGCGCCTGGGCGCGGACGTCAGCGACGCGACCGTCGAGGAGCGCAGCTCGCTCGCCAAGGCGGACGACCCGGCGACCATCGTCTACACCTCCGGGACGACCGGTCGCCCCAAGGGCTGCGTCCTGACCCACCGCGCCTTCTTCGCGGAGTGCGGCAACATCGTGGAGCGGCTGCGCCCGCTGTTCCGCACCGGTGAGTGCTCCGTCCTGCTGTTCCTCCCGCTCGCGCACGTCTTCGGGCGGCTCGTGCAGGTCGCGCCGATGATGGCGCCGATCAAGCTGGGCTGTGTCCCGGACATCAAGAACCTCACCGACGAGCTGGCCTCGTTCCGGCCGACGCTGATCCTCGGTGTGCCGCGCGTCTTCGAGAAGGTCTACAACTCGGCGCGCGCCAAGGCCCAGGCGGACGGCAAGGGCAAGATCTTCGACAAGGCCGCGGACACGGCCATCGCGTACAGCCGCGCGCTGGACACCCCCGCGGGGCCGTCGCTCGGTCTGAAGATCAAGTACAAGACGTTCGACAAGCTCGTCTACAGCAAGCTGCGCGCGGTGCTCGGCGGTCGCGGCGAGTACGCGATCTCGGGCGGTGCCCCGCTGGGCGAGCGGCTCGGCCACTTCTTCCGCGGGATCGGCTTCACGGTCCTGGAGGGCTACGGCCTCACCGAGTCCTGCGCGGCCACGGCCTTCAACCCGTGGGACCGTACGAAGATCGGCACGGTCGGTCAGCCGCTGCCCGGCTCCGTGATCCGTATCGCCGACGACGGCGAGGTGCTGCTGCACGGCGAGCACCTGTTCCAGGGGTACTGGAACAACGAGGCGGCCACGGCAGAGGCCCTCGCCGACGGCTGGTTCCACACCGGTGACATCGGCACCCTCGACGAGGACGGCTACCTCCGCATCACCGGCCGCAAGAAGGAGATCATCGTCACCGCGGGCGGCAAGAACGTCGCCCCGGCCGTCATAGAGGACCGCATCCGCGCCCACGCGCTGGTCGCGGAGTGCATGGTGGTCGGCGACGGGCGTCCGTTCGTCGGCGCGCTGGTCACGGTCGACGAGGAGTTCCTGACCCGCTGGGCCCAGGAGCACGGGAAGCCGGCCGGCTCGACCGCGGCGTCGCTGCGCGAGGACGCCGATCTGATCGCCGCCATCCAGGACGCCATCGACGACGGCAACGCGGCGGTGTCCAAGGCGGAGTCGGTCCGCAAGTTCCGTGTCCTCGCCCACCAGTTCACCGAGGAGTCGGGGCACCTGACGCCGTCGCTGAAGCTGAAGCGGAATGTGGTGGCGAAGGATTACGCGAACGAGATCGAGGCACTTTATCGGGGCTGACGCCCGAGCGACCGGGTTCCACCCCGGCCGGGAACATCACGGCTCGGCCCCCTTCGCTGGAGGGGGCCGAGCCGTTTCCGTCCCTGGGGTCGTTCGCCTTCGGGCGCTGGTGGGGGGCCCGCTCCCGGGGTGGGGGCGGCTCCCGCCGTGGGGGGTGGGGTTCGTCCCGGGCGGGAGGGGAGGTGCGTCGTGGTTGCTCGCGCCATTCCCGCGCCCCTGAGCGCGCCCTGACGGGCGTCCCTCAGGGCGTGGCCGGTGGGGGCGTGCCCCGTCAGGGGCGCGGGGAACTGCGCGGCCGGCCAGGATGCTGCCCGCAGGCGCCGACGGGCAGCGAGCGGCACCCCCGTAGGCGAACCCGGTGACGCTAGAGAAGCTCTCGCAGGCGGGCTGCCAAAAGGTCCCAGCGCCATGTCTCCTCGACCCAGGACCGGCCCCGTTCGCCCATGCGCCGGCGGAGTTCGGGGTCGCCGAGCAAGGTGACGATGCGGTCGGCGGCCTCCTCGGCGGAGCCGCCGCGGACGACCCAGCCCGTCTCGCCGTCGAGCACGGCGTCGGGCGCGCCCCCCGAGTCGCCGGCCACCACCGGAAGGCCCGTGGCCGACGCCTCCAGGTAGACGATGCCGAGTCCCTCGACGTCGAGTCCGCCCCTGCGCGTCCGGCACGGCATCGCGAACACGTCCCCGGCCCCGTAGTGCGCGGGCAGTTCCGACCAGGGCACCGCCCCGGTGAACCGGACCGAGCCCGCGACCCCGGTCTCGTGCGCGAGCTTGCGGAGCTCCTTCTCGTACGGCCCGCCGCCGACGATCAGCAGCACCGCGTCCGGCTCCTTGGCCAGGATCCGCGGCATCGCGAGGACGAGGGTGTCCTGGCCCTTGCGCGGGACGAGGCGGGAGACGCAGACGACGACGGGCCGGTCGGTGAGGCCGAGCCGGGCCCGGACCTCGGCACCGCCCGAGCCGGGGTGGAAGGTCCGCTCGTCGACACCGGGCGGCAGGTGCACCATGCGCGCGGCCGCCTCGGGGGTCAGTGCGGAGGCGATCCGCGAGCGGGTGTACTCCCCGAGGTAGGTGATCGTGTCGGTGGACTCACCGATCCGGCGCAGCAGCGTCCGGGCGGCGGGAAGCTGGGCCCAGCCGGCCTCGTGGCCGTGCGTGGTCGCCACGAGGCGTGTCGCGCCCGCTCTGCGCAGGGCCGGCGCCATCAGGCCGAGCGGTGCGGCGGCGCCGAACCACACCGACGTACAGCCGTGCTCCCGCAGCAGGCCGACGGCCCGCCGGGTGGCGCCCGGCGTCGGAAGCAGCATGGTCGTACGGTCCCGTACGACGGTGAAGGGTTGCTCGGCATCGAACGCGGCGGTCGCCTCGGCGCCCTCGTGGCCGCGCTTCCAGGTCGAGGCGTAGACGACGAGCCGCTCGGGGTCCAGGCGCAGCGCCATGTTGTGCAGAAAGGCCTGGATGCCGCCGGGGCGGGGCGGGAAATCGTTCGTCACGATCAGGGTCTTGTGCATCGTGTTCGACACTATCGAACCTATACTCACAGCTCCGCGCGGCCGCGCTCGACGGCTCGCACACAGACCGGTGCGTCACCCTGGGTCCGCGAAAAGCGCGGTGACGAGACACACGGATTCCGGACGACGAGGGCCAGGTGGGCATGACCGGGGCACGGAGCACGAGGTTCCCCTTCGCCATGACCGCCCTGCTGCTGATCTGGGGTCTGACCAGGCTGGCGCTGCTGCTCTTCGTGGCCAAGGTGTACGTCTTCCCCGGCCCGGACGTCACCAGCGACGTCTCCGTGATCTACCACGGCTGGTACGAGGTCCTGCAGGACGGCCGGTTCCCGCTGCACGACGTCACCTGGCAGTATCCGCCGGCCGCCTCCCTCGCGATCCTCTCGCCCGCCCTGCTGCCCTTCCTCGACTACGCGCACGCCTTCTTCGTGCTGGCCTTCGTCGCCGACCTGGTGGTCTTCGGGCTGCTCCTGTACGCGGGCTCGCGCTCCGGCAAGAGTGTGCGGGGTGCCTGGGTGTGGATGATCGGGGTCCCGCTGCTCGGCCCGACCGTGTACGCCCGCTACGACGTGATGGTGACGGCCGTCGCGGTCGGCGCGCTGCTCGCCGGCTCCCGCCACCCCCGGGTGATGGGCTTCCTCACGGGCTTCGGCGCGATGGTGAAGGTCTGGCCGGTCCTGCTGCTGCTCGGCGCCGTGCGCCGGCGGGCCTGGGCCTGGGCGGCGGGGACGGCGACCGGGATCGCGGCGGTGTTCTTCGCGACGATGCCGGGCGCCTTCGCCTTCCTGACCTTCCAGCGCGACCGCGGCACCGAGGTGGAGTCGCTCGGCTCCCTCGTCTTCCACGTAGCCAGGCACCACGGCTGGAACGGGCGGGTGCTGCTCAACTACGGCTCGGTGGAGTTCGTCGGTCCCTACGTCGACGTGGTGAGCACGGCGGCCCTGGTGCTGACCGGACTCGCCTTCGGCTGGCTCATCCTGTGGCGGCTGTGCGCCAAGCGGTACCTGTCGCACACGCTCGCCGACGCGGCCTTCGTCGCCGTCCTGATGTTCACCGCGACCAGCCGGGTCATCAGCCCGCAGTATCTGGTGTGGATCGTCGGGATCGCCGCGGTCTGCCTGTGCTTCCGGGCGAGCCGGATGGCGCTGCCCGTCTTCCTGGCACTGGTCGCGTGCTTCGTGACGGTGCTGGAGTTCCCGACCTGGTTCGGCGACGTCGTCGGCAGTACGGACCTCGGCATCACCCTCCTCGTGCTGCGCAACGGCCTGCTGGTGGCCGCCGCCGTGCTGGCCGGCCGGGAGCTGTGGCGCTCCACGGTCTCGCGGCCGGCGCCGGAGCTCCCCGCTCAGGCCGCCCGTGCCAAGGAGACCCTGGCGTCCTCCTGACGCCCGGTCCGCGCGCTCCGCCGGGCCCACAGCCACAGGGCCGCGCACTGCACCGTCATGGACAGCGCGAGGGCCAGGCAGATGCCCGCGAGCCCGAGTCCTGACAGGGCGAGGGCGAGGGGAAGCTGGACCGCCGTGCCGGTCAGCGTCACCCGCAGCAGCACCGGCGCTCCCCCGCTGCCCTCGAAGACCCCGCCGAGGGCGATGAAGCAGGCCATCAACAGCAGGTAGGGGCCGACGCAGCGCAGGAACAGCACGCCGTCGTGGGCGACCGCGGGGCCGGCGCCGAAGGCCCGCATGATCCAGGGCGCCAGGGCGGCGAGCAGTCCCGCGGCGAGGAGGCCGACGGCCCCCGAGACGAGCACGGCCTGGCGTCCGATGGCACCCCGCTCGTCACGGCCCGCGCCCCTGCTGTGCGCGGTGTGGATCGAGGCGGCCTGGCGGACCGAGTAGAACGCCATGGTGGCGACGTACATGACCTTGTAGGCGATCGCGTAGGCCGCCACCGCCGTCGTCCCGAGCCGGGCCACGATCGCGACCAGCACCAGAGCGCCGCCCTGCCTCACCGTGAAGTCGGCGGACATAGGCAGACCGGTGGTGAGGGTGCGGCGCAGGGCCGCGCCGGTGCCCTCGGCGGGCGGCGCGCCGGCCGCCTCCGACAGCAGCGCGTTCCGGCGCAGGGCGCGCAGTCCCGCCATGAGGGCCACCGCGCGGCACAGCACGGTCGAGAGGGCGGCGCCCGTGACGCCGTACGCGTGGATCAGGAACGGGTCGAGGCCGAGGATCAGGCCGTTGGCCAGCAGGGCGAGGCGCATCGGGGTGCGGGTGTCTCCGGTGCCCTTGAGGATGCCGTCGACGAGGTTCTGGGCGAAGAAGACGGCGATGCCGGGCAGGGAGACCGCGAAGTACTGCACGGCGAGGGTCACTGCGCGCCCGTCGCCGCCGAGGACCAGCCGGGCCAGCGGTTCGCGCAGCAGGAAGCCGCCCAGGGCGATCACGGGCGTGACCGCGGCACACAGTGCCCAGCCGCCGCGTACGGCCGCGCGGACCGCGCCCGGGTCGCCGGCGCCCCGGGCGTGCGCGACCAGGACGGTGGTGCCGGAGGCGAAGACGAGGGCGCCGCCGAGCAGCACGTTCTCGGTGTTCGTCGCGACGGCGACGGCGGCCACGGCGGTGCCGCCGAGCCGGGAGACCCACACGGTGTTGATGATCCCGGCGGCGACGGAGGCGAGCAGCGAGAGATAGACGGGGTGGGCGAGCGCCATGAGCTGGTTGCGATGGGCGTTCACAAAGACTCCCTCGATACGAGCTACATCGTTTCGAGGTAGCTCGATAAGAGGTACCATGGGTGGGTGAACCCCGCAACCACCCGGACGCGCCGGCCCCTCGGGCCGTCGGCGCCCACGAAGGAAGGGCCGGCCGGATGCTGGAGCTGTCGATCCTGGGCTTCCTGTACGAGCAGCCGCTGCACGGCTACGAGCTGAAGGAGCGCATCAAGGCGCTCAGCGGCCATGTCCGGCCGGTCAGCGACGGCGCCCTCTACCCGGCGATCACCCGCCTGGTCGACGGAGGCATGCTCGACCAGCACACCGAGCCCGGCAGCGGCGCGGCCCCGCGGCGCATCCTGTCGCTCACCGGGAAGGGGCGCGCGGACCTCATGGAGCGGCTGCGCCACCCCAAGCAGGCCGAGATCACCGACCAGGTCCGCTTCAACACCCTGCTCGCGTTCCTGCGCCACCTCGGCGACCCCCGCGAGCAGGCCGCGGTGCTGCGCCGCCGCCAGGAGTTCCTCCTGGCCCCGACGAGCTTCTTCTACGAGGGCGACCGGCCCGTGCGCGCGGAGGAGGCCGACGACCTGTTCCGTCAGGGCATGCTGCGGGTGGCGCGGGCCACCGGCGAGGCGGAGCGGACCTGGCTCGCGGAGGCCATCCGGCGACTGGAGGGCGAACAGGACTGAGCGCCGGCCGAGCCGGTGTCTGAGCGCCGGCCGAGCCGGTGCCTGACGCGTCGACCCGGTCGGTGCCTGACGCGTCAGCCCAGTTGGTCCCCGAGGTACTGCCGCCACAGCGTGGCGAACCGCTCCGGCGTCGTGTGCAGCACCTCCCGCAGCGCGTCCTCGACCGCGCCAGCCCGCTTCCCGTGGTCGCCCACCGCCCGGTAGAAATCGTTCAGCCGGACCTCGCCCCACCGGTCCGCGATCAGCCGGCAGGCCATCCAGCCGCCCTCGTACGCCCGCGCCAGCCGGCCCGCGTCCCCGGTGAACCCGAAGTCCTCGTCCTCGGGCAGCCCGGCCGGGACATCCCCCGCGGCCACCGCGCGCTGCAGTCCCGGGGCGACCTGCCCGGATGTCCGCCCGCTGCCGCGATAGCCGGCCCAGTCCGCGTACCCCTCGGAGAGCCACAGCGGGGTGGCGGCCGTGGTGTGGGCGCGGGTGGCGACGTGCGTGGTCTCGTGGGTGAGCACGACCTGCTTGCCGAGGACACCGAGGACGCCGTACGCGTCCGGGTTGACGATGATCCGGTCCGCGGGCGCCTTCCCCGAGCCTCCCGCCTCGCCGGTGGTGACCGCGGCGATCCCCCGGTACCCCGACGCCGGAGCCCCGAGCAGCCCGGCCATCCCCTCCAGCGACTTCGGTACGAGGACGACGACGTGCCGCGACCAGTCCGCGCCCCAGGCGTCCGACACGGCCGGCACGGCACGGTCCGCCAGGCCCGCGAAGGCACGCAGCCGCTCGCCGGACTGCCCGACCCCCAGGACGAGGCTGTGCTCACCCCGTACGGCCGTCACGGTCCCCTCGTCCCACAACTGGTCGCCGCCCTTGCCGGCCGGCTCGTCGGAGGTGACGCGCCAGGTTCCGCCGGCGCGGGTCAGTCGCAGGGTGCGGTCCACCGTGACCGGTGCGGCGTCGTAGTCCGCGATGCGGTAGCGCAGTTCGGCGCGGGCGGTGGCGCGGTCGCCGGAGCGGCTCAGTCCGGCCAGACGGTAGGACCAGGCCGCGAACGGCACGTCACGCAGGTTCGCGAGCCCCTGCCCGGCACCGGCCGCGGCGCCGGTGGCGCGGAACGCGGCGTCGTCCCGGTCCAGGACCGCTGCCGCCCGCCGGTCCAGGACCCGCCGCACGTCGGCCGCCGCGGTGTCCGGCGCGGCCCGGCCGCCGCAGCCGACGAGCCCGGCGAGCAGCAGCACCACGGAGAGACCCGCTCGCGACGCACACCTTCGACCGGCCATTCTCCCGATCGTACGGTGCCCGCGCCCGCCCGCCGGAACGCCCGCCCGCCCGGCCGGTCCCGCGCCGGGACCGCGCCCCCGTCAGACCCGGGTGACGGACGAGATCGGCATCATCCCAACCGGGTCGTAGCGCACCGGTGCGCCCGGATAGGGGGCGTGGATCACCTGGCCGTTGCCCACGTACATGCCGACATGGCCGGCGTCGGACCGGTAGGTCACCAGGTCACCGGGCCGCGCCTGGGAGAGCGGGATCTGCCGTCCGGCGAACCGCTGGGCCTGCGAGGTGCGCGGCAGGCCGACCCCGGCGTGCGCGTAGGACCACTGCATGAGGCCCGAACAGTCGAAGCCGCCGGGCCCGTTGGCGCCCCAGACGTAGGGACGGCCGAGCGCCGAGCGGGCCGCCGCGACGGCGACGGCCGCGCGCGACGAGGAGGCGACGGAGCCGTCGAGGCCCGGCAGGTCGCCGCGGGACGCGCGCGACGCCCGGTCGTAGGCGGCGCGGTCGGCGTACGGCAGCGAGTTGAGCAGGTGCCGCGCCTTGGCCAGTTTGCCCTCGATGACCCGCTTGTTCCGGGCGACGGACGTGCGACTGCGCTCCAGTTCGGCCAGTTTCCCGTCGGCCTCGCGGCGTTCCTGGGCGAGGTCGCGCAACGCGAGCTGGAGCTCCTTGAGTTCGCCGGCCTGGCGGGTGCCGATCCGGTCGAGCGCGGAGGCCTGGTCGAGATAGTCGTCCGGGTCGGCGGAGAAGAGCAGCGCGAGGGACGGGTCGAGGCCGCCCGAGCGGTACTGCGCCCCGGCGAGCGAACCCAGCGCGTCCCGCATGGTGTTGACGCGGTCCTGCTGCCGGGCGATCTCGTCCTGTGCGGTGCCGATCTGCTCGCGCAGCGCGTCGCCGCGCTCGTCGGCCTTGTTGTACGCCTCGGTGGCCTTCTCCGCCTGGGCGTAGAGGCGGTCCACCTCGGCCCGGGTCTCGTCGTGTGGCGCCGCCGAGGCGGGCAGGGTGCCGAGCGCGGCGGCCGCCGCGGACATCACGCAGGCGGCGGCACCGAAGGCGCCGGCGCCCCGGTGGAAGCCGGTCGGTGCAAGGCGGCGATGAAACCCCACGGGTGGCCGCACTCCCTTCCGCTGACGGTCCCCCGCCGTCGGGGGATCGCGGCAGACAGTAACCGCGCGACCACGCGTCGACCAAAGACCCCCGCGGGCACGCACAGTGACGCCCCGCCGGAGACGCAGGTCACCGACGGGGCGCGGGGTCAGCGCGAGTTGTCGCAATTCGCCCGTTTGGGCGGTGCGACGGGAGAGCGCTTCGGGCGGCCCGCATCCCGCGCGGGACCGCCCGTCCGGATCAGATCCGGACGCCGAACTGGAAGGGCATGTTGCCGATCGCCTCGTAGCGGACGACCGCGCCGGTGTGCGGGGCGTGCAGCACCTGGCCGTTGCCCGCGTAGAGGCCGACGTGGTGCTGGTCGCCGTAGAAGATGACCAGGTCGCCGACCTGGAGATCGCTCTGCGAGTAGATGCGGGTGCCCGCGTTGGCCTGGGCCTCCGAGGTGCGGGGTATGGTCACGCCGGCCTGGGCGTACGCCCAGGAGGTGAGGCCCGAGCAGTCGAACGAGCTGGGGCCGGAGGCGCCGTAGACGTACGGGGAGCCGATCACGCTCTGGGCGGCCGCGAACGCGGCGCCAGCACGGCCCGAGCCCTTGCTGTTGCCGAGGTCGACGCGCTCGCTGGCGCGGGTGGCCCGCTCCTGCTCCTGGGTGGCCAGCGCCGCCTTCTCCTGCGCGGTCAGCGTGTTGAGGAGCTTCTGCGCGGAGCCCAGCTTGCTCTGGACTTCCTTCTTCTTCTTGGCGAGCTCGGCCCGGGTGTCGGCGAGGTCCTTGAGCTTCGCGGAGGCCTCGGCACGCTGCTGGGCGAGCGAACGCTGCTTCTCCTGGACCTTCTTGAGCGACCCGACCTGCTGAGCGCTGAGCTGGTCCATGGCCGAGGCCTTGTCCAGGAAGTCGTCCGGGTTCGAGGAGAGGAAGAGGGCCACGGAGGGGTCGATGCCGCCGGTGCGGTACTG
>NZ_JBSFZS010000174.1:0-11745 GCF_053600395.1 Streptomyces sp. NPDC005070
CCGGTGCGGCGAGTGGGGGTCCCCCCTGCTCGAAGAGCTTGGGGGAGCGTGCCGGGAGTCGCGACGGGGCGAACGTTGCCTGTCGCGGCACTAGCCCTCCGCCACCACCACCGCCGAGGCCACCCCGGCGTCGTGACTGAGCGACACGTGCCAGGAACACACGCCGAGTTCGGCCGCGCGGGCCGCCACGGTGCCCTTCACCCGCAGCCGCGGCCGGCCGCTGTCCTCCACGTAGACCTCGGCGTCCGTCCAGTACAGCCCCGCCGGGGCGCCCAGCGCCTTGGCGAGCGCCTCCTTCGCGGCGAAGCGGGCCGCGAGCGAGGCGATGCCCCGCCGTTCACCGCTGGGAAGCAGCAACTCGCTCTCCACGAAGAGACGTTCGGCCAGCCCGGGCGTCCGCTCCAGCGACGCCCGGAACCGGTCGATCTCGGCCACGTCGATACCGACCCCGATGATGCTCATGTCCGCACCCTAGAGGGTCCGCACCCCGGGAGGTCCGAACCCCGGGGGTCCGCACTCCGAAGGGCCGGAGCTGCTCCGCGGCCTCACACGGCGGCCGCGCTCACTCCACCGTCACGGACTTCGCCAGGTTGCGCGGCTGGTCCACCTCGTTGCCCCGGGCCGTCGCCAGTTCGCAGGCGAACACCTGGAGCGGGACCGTCGACACCAGCGGCTGGAGCAGGGTGGGGGTGGCCGGGATGCGGATGAGGTGATCGGCGTACGGGACGACCGCCTCGTCGCCCTCCTCCGCGATGACGATCGTGCGGGCGCCCCTGGCCCGGATCTCCTGGATGTTGGAGACGATCTTGTCGTGCAGGACCGAGCGGCCGCGCGGCGAGGGGGCGACGACCACGACCGGCATGTCCTCCTCGATCAGCGCGATCGGGCCGTGCTTGAGCTCGCCCGCCGCGAAGCCCTCGGCGTGCATGTACGCCAGTTCCTTGAGCTTCAGGGCGCCTTCCAGCGCGACGGGGTAGCCCACGTGCCGGCCGAGGAACAGCACCGTGTTCTTGTCGGCGAGGGAGCGCGCGAGCTCCCGTACGGGCTCCATGGTCTCCAGGACCCGCTCGACCTCGCGGGAGATGCGGGACAGCTCCCGGATGACGGCCTGGATCTCGTCGCCCCACTTGGTGCCGCGCACCTGGCCCAGGTACAGCGCCACCAGATAGCAGGCCACGAGCTGGGTGAGGAACGCCTTGGTGGAGGCGACGGCGACCTCGGGGCCCGCGTGCGTGTACAGAACCGCGTCGGACTCGCGCGGGATCGTCGAGCCGTTGGTGTTGCAGATCGCCAGCACCCTGGCGCCCTGCTCGCGGGCGTGCCGCAGCGCCATCAGCGTGTCCATGGTCTCGCCGGACTGCGAGATGGCGATGACGAGTGTCTGCCGGTCCAGGATCGGGTCGCGGTAGCGGAACTCGCTGGCCAGCTCCACCTCGCACGGGATGCGCGTCCAGTGCTCGATGGCGTACTTGGCGATCAGTCCGGCGTGGAAGGCGGTCCCGCAGGCGACGATGACGACCTTGTCGGCCTCGCGCAGCGCCCGCACCGGGATGCGCACCTCGTCGAGCGTCAGCGAACCGGCCGCGTCGATCCGCCCCAGCAGGGTGTCGGCGACCGCCTTGGGCTGCTCGGCGATCTCCTTGAGCATGAAGTAGTCGTAGCCGCCCTTCTCCGCCGCCGACGCGTCCCAGTCGACGTGGTACGAGCGGACGTCCGCGGGGCTGCCGTCGAACCCGGTGACGATCACGCCGTCGCGGCGCAGTTCGACCACCTGGTCCTGGCCCAGCTCGATCGCCGACCGGGTGTGGGCGATGAACGCGGCGACGTCCGAGGCGAGAAAGGCCTCGCCCTCGCCGACACCGACTACCAGCGGCGAGTTCCGGCGTGCCCCGACGACCACGTCCGGCTCGTCGGCGTCCACCGCGACGAGCGTGAACGCGCCCTCCAGCCGCCGGCACACCAGCCGCATCGCCTCCGCCAGGTCCGCGCACGAGGAGTACTCCTCGGCGAGCAGATGGGCGACCACCTCGGTGTCCGTCTCGGAGGCCAGGTCGTGCCCCCGCTCGGCCAGTTCGTCGCGGAGCACGGCGAAGTTCTCGATGATGCCGTTGTGGACGACGGCGACCCGGCCCGCGTTGTCGAGATGCGGATGGGCGTTGGCGTCCGTGGGGCCGCCGTGGGTGGCCCAGCGGGTGTGCCCGATTCCCGTCGTTCCGGACGGCAGCGGTCTGCCGCCCAGCTCCTTCTCCAGGTTGACCAGCTTCCCGGCCTTCTTCGCGACGGCGAGTCCCCCGTCCGCGAGGACGGCGACTCCCGCCGAGTCGTATCCCCGGTACTCGAGCCTCTTCAGTCCGGCCATCACCACGTCGAGCGCCGGCTGCGACCCCACATATCCCACGATTCCGCACATGGCGGCAGCGTACGGTCCCCCGCCCGCCGAAATCAGGCGCACCGTGCCCGATATCGGAAATTCCGGCGGCCTTTCGGGGGCCGTCCGCGGGCCCGTCGACCCCCCTGGCTGTCACCTGGCGTGACGGACCCCACCCTCCATCCTGTCCATACTCCCGTAACAATGGACTGTGATCTCTCCGGTCTCCTCGTTGCCGCGGAGCGCCCACCGGTCCAAGCCGGAGGCGACTCCCTACGTCGACCTCACCCGTGCCGAGTGGAGCGCGCTGCGCGAAAAGACGCCGCTCCCGCTGAACGCCGAGGAGGTCGAGAAGCTGCGCGGTCTGGGCGATGTCATCGACCTCGACGAGGTGCGGGACATCTATCTGCCGCTGTCCCGGCTGCTGAACCTGTACGTCGGTGCCACGGACGGGCTCAGAGGCGCGCTGAACACCTTCCTCGGCGAGAAGGGCTCGCAGTCCGGCACCCCGTTCGTCATAGGCGTCGCCGGTTCCGTGGCCGTCGGCAAGTCCACCGTCGCCCGACTGCTCCAGGCGCTGCTCTCCCGCTGGCCCGAGCACCCCCGCGTCGAACTGGTCACCACGGACGGCTTCCTGCTCCCGACCAAGGACCTCGAAGCGCGCGGGCTGATGTCGCGCAAGGGTTTCCCCGAGTCGTACGACCGCCGGGCCCTGACCCGGTTCGTCGCGGACATCAAGGCGGGCAAGGACGAGGTGACGGCGCCCGTCTACTCGCACCTGATCTACGACATCGTCCCCGGCGAGCGGCTCACCGTCCGCCGCCCCGACATCCTCATCGTCGAGGGCCTGAACGTGCTGCAGCCGGCGCTGCCCGGCAAGGACGGCCGCACGCGGGTCGGCCTCGCCGACTACTTCGACTTCAGCGTGTACGTCGACGCCCGCCCCGAGGACATCGAGCGCTGGTACCTGAACCGCTTCCGCAAGCTGCGCGCGACGGCCTTCCAGAAACCCGACTCGTACTTCCGCAAGTACACCCAGGTCTCCGAGGAGGAGGCCCTCGACTACGCCCGGACGACCTGGCGCACCATCAACAGGCCGAACCTGCTGGAGAACGTGGCCCCCACCCGCGGCCGGGCGACCCTCGTCGTCCGCAAGGGCCCGGACCACAAGGTCCAGCGCCTGAGCCTGCGCAAGCTGTAGGCCCCGGACCGGCCCCCGTTACGTGCGGCTACTGTGCGGCCATGCTGCACCTGCGTCTGATCACACCCCCGGACCGGACCGACGACGTCGTAGGCCTCATCGAGCGCACGGTCGGCACCGCTCACCTCGTGGTGCTTCCCGGCGCGGCCCGCAGCCCGGTCGGCGACGTGGTGATGTGCGACGTCGCGCGCGAGGCGGGTGACGAGCTCATCGGCGGGCTGCGGGAGCTGGGGATCGACCGCACGGGCTCGATCGCGGTCGAGGACATCGACCTGTCCCTGTCGACGCGGGCCGACAAGGCCGAGGAGGAGGCCCCGGGCGAGGGCGTCGACGCGGTGCTCTGGGAGCACCTGGAGGAGGCCACGCACGAGGAGTCCACGCTGTCGGTCACCTACGTCGCGTTCATCACGATCGCCACGATGATCGCGGCCTGCGGTGTGGTGCTCGACAACGCGGTGCTGATCGTGGGCGCCATGGCCGTGGGGCCGGAGTTCGGCCCGCTGGCCGGGCTGTGCACGGCGATCGTGCAGCGGGGGCGGCGGCTTGCCCTGCGCTCCCTGACGGCGCTGCTGGCCGGTTTCGCGATCGCCATGGCGGTGACGGTGCTCTTCAGCCTGTTCATGAACGCGGTGGGACTGTTCAGCGAGGCGCAACTGGAGGGGCCGCGCCCCAACACCGGGTTCGTCTACGCCCCGGACTGGTTCTCCTTCGTCGTCGCGGTGCTCGCCGGCGCCGCCGGCATGCTGTCGCTGACCTCGGCCAAGTCCGGAGCCCTCGTCGGTGTCGCGATCTCCGTGACGACGGTCCCGGCCGCCGCGAACGCCGCGGTGGCCCTGAGCTACGGCGACATGGGCCAGACATGGGGCTCCACCAAGCAGTTGCTGTTCAACCTGCTCGGCATCGTGGTCGCCGGCACACTCACGCTGGTGGCCCAGAAGTGGTTCTGGGCGGCGCAGCGCAAGCGGCAGCCCGCGTAGCGGGAGAAATCCCGGCGCGAGGACGGCTCGGCGGGCCGTCCGTCCCCGCGCGTTCGTGAGGCCCGGCACCCCTCGGGATGCCGGGCCTCACGGATGGGCTCGCCGTGGTCTAGCCGAGCGCCGACTTCACGGCGTCGGCGAGGCGTGCGGCCACCGAGCGGGCGTGGTCGATGTCGGCGGCCTCGACCATGACGCGGACGAGCGGCTCGGTGCCGGAGGGGCGCAGCAGCACCCGTCCGGTGGCGCCGAGTTCCCGCTCGGCGTCGGCCACCGCGGCCGCGAGCTCGGCGGAGGTGTTCACCCGCGTCCGGTCGACGTCCGGCACGTTGATGAGGACCTGCGGCAGCCGCTCCATCACCGAGGCGAGGTCCTTGAGCGTCCGGCCGGTCTGGGCGACCCGGGCCGCGAGGAACAGACCGGTGAGCGTGCCGTCGCCGGTGGTGGCGTGGTCGAGGACGATGACGTGCCCGGACTGCTCGCCGCCGAGCGCGTAGCCGTGCTGCTTCATCTCCTCCAGGACGTACCGGTCACCGACCCCCGTCTGGACCAGGGCGACGCCCTCGCGCTCCATGGCGAGCTTGAAGCCCAGGTTGGACATGACCGTCGCGACAACGGTGTCGGAGCGCAGTGCGGAACGCTCCCGCATCGCCAGCGCGAGAACGGCCAGGATCTGGTCGCCGTCGATCTCCTCGCCCGTGTGGTCCACGGCGAGGCAGCGGTCGGCGTCGCCGTCGTGCGCGATGCCGAGGTCGGCGCCGTGCTCGACGACGGCGGCCTTGAGGAGGTCCAGATGGGTGGAGCCGCAGCCGTCGTTGATGTTGAGCCCGTCGGGCGTCGCGCCGATCGTGACGATCTCGGCACCGGCCCGCGTGAAGGCCTCGGGGGAAACCCGGGCGGCCGCGCCGTGCGCCTCGTCGAGGACGACCTTCAGACCGTCGAGGCGGTTGGGGAGAACACCGATGAGGTGGGCGACGTACTGGTCGAAGCCCTGGTCGTAGGAGTTCACCCGGCCGACGCCGGCGCCGGTCGGGCGGTCCCAGGGAGCGCCGGTGCGGTGCTCCTCGTAGACGCCCTCGATCCGGTTCTCCAGCTCGTCGGCGAGCTTGTGCCCGCCGCGGGCGAAGAACTTGATGCCGTTGTCGGGCATGGCGTTGTGGCTGGCGGAGAGCATCACGCCGAGGTCGGCGCCCAGTACCCCGGTGAGATACGCCACCGCGGGGGTGGGCAGCACACCGACGCGCAGGACGTCCACACCGGCGCTGGCGAGGCCGGCGATCACGGCGGCCTCCAGGAACTCCCCGGACGCGCGCGGATCCCGCCCGACCACCGCCACGGGCCGGTGGCCTTCGAACGTGCCCGCCTCGGCGAGTACGTGCGCCGCCGCAACGGACAGCCCGAGCGCGAGCTCGGCCGTCAGATCCGCGTTGGCGACACCACGCACGCCGTCCGTGCCGAAGAGTCGTCCCACTTGTCCTCCTGAGAAAGCTGCAGAGTACGGAAGTCCCCCGAGGATACGGAGTCATCCGATCACATGAGCCTTTGAGCACCTTGTGCCGTTATACGCCCAACCACTGTGATAAACGAACGCCCCGGCAGCACGGTGACGTGCCGCCGGGGCGTTCGGAGCTACGCGTACTTACGCGCAGAAGCAAGCAGCGAAGATTAACGCTTGCTGTACTGCGGAGCCTTACGGGCCTTCTTGAGACCGGCCTTCTTGCGCTCGACCGCGCGGTCGTCACGCTTGAGGTAACCGGCCTTCTTGAGGGCGCCGCGGTTGTTGTCCACGTCGGCCTCGTTCAGCGCGCGGGCCACGCCGAGGCGCAGGGCACCGGCCTGACCGGAGACGCCGCCACCCGAGATGCGGGCGATGACGTCGTAGCGGCCGTCGAGCTCGAGCACCTTGAAGGGCTCGTTGACTTCCTGCTGGTGGACCTTGTTCGGGAAGTAGTCCTCGAGCGTGCGCCCGTTGACCTTCCACTTGCCGGTGCCCGGGACGATCCGGACGCGGGCGATGGCGTTCTTGCGACGGCCCAGGCCGGCGGCCGGCTGCGGGTCGCCGAAGCGGCCGGCGAGGGACTCCGAGGTGTACTCACCCTCGACGGGGACCTCGGACTCGGTGGTGTAGTTCTCGATGTCGACGAGCTCAGTCTCTTCGACCGGCTGCTCAACGGTGGTCTCGGCCACGATTCTCCTCAGATTCTTTTTCGTCTTAGGGGGTGGCCGGAACTACTGCGCGACCTGGGTGATCTCGAACGGGACCGGCTGCTGAGCAGCGTGCGGGTGGTTCTCGCCCGCGTAGACCTTCAGCTTCGAGAGCACCTGACGGCCGAGGGTGTTCTTGGGAACCATGCCCCGGATGGCCTTCTCGACGGCCTTCTCGGGGTTCTTCGCCAGCAGCTCGTCGTAACGGACGGAGCGCAGACCACCCGGGTAACCGGAGTGGCGGTACGCCAGCTTCTGGGTCTTCTTGTTGCCGGAGAGGTGCACCTTGTCCGCGTTGATGATGATGACGAAGTCACCAGCGTCGACGTGGGGGGCGTAGATCGGCTTGTGCTTGCCCCGCAGAATGTTCGCGGCAGTGGTCGCCAGACGACCCAGGACGACATCCTGGGCGTCGATGACGTACCACTGGCGAGTGATGTCGCCGGGCTTGGGGCTGTACGTACGCACGGTCGTAGCCTTCGCTTCTTCAGTGAGTGGGTCCTGACATGGCCACCACGGACGATCACGACAGCCCTGACCGCACTGCGGTGACGCATACCGCGTGCTGGTCGCTGGTCATCGGCCCCGGTGGACCGGTGTAAGGGCCCCTCACGTGAGAATGAGCAAGCCAATACACATAACGAACTGCAAGCTTACCCGCGGTGGCCCGGAAGGGTCAAAACGCGAGTCCTCACACCCTCGTGGCCCGTCGTACCCGTCGCTGGGCGACGAAGTGGTCCGGGCCGGCGAGCGGCAGGTGACGGCGGCGCCGGAGCGCCACCGATGCAGTCATCACACACAGGGTAAAGCAGTCCCGGAACGAACGTCGGGTCACCGCTTCCAGCCAGGGCCAGTCCGCGCCGGGCATCTGCGGCACCAGCGCGAGCCAGAACCAGGGCCCACGGGCCGCCGCGCCGGGGTACGGCAGCCCCGCGAGCAGCAGCGGCACCACGACGAGCAGATAGTGGTCGTAGGACGGCCGGGACACCAGGAACGCCGAGAGCATCAGCAGCACCGCGGTCTCGGTGAGCCGCAGCGGCCCGGGGACACCGCGCGACCAGCGGCGGTACGCGGCCAGGACGCCGGCGCCCGCCGCCACGCAGGCGAGCGCGACCGCCACCGGGGAGGGCACCCCGAGACGCGGCAGCACGGCCACCGGAGAGGCCTCGTAGAGGCGGACGAAGTCGTCGTGGCCGCTCAGCAGGAACGGCAGGGTCCGTGTGACGAACGCCGCAGAATCGGGCATCAGCAGCGCCGCCCCGCCGGACGCCAGGGCGGGCACCAGAACCAGCGCGGCCAGCCCCCTCCAACGGCGCGCAAAAAGGAACAGGAGCGCCATGGGCGCGAGGAGCGGCTTGAGGGCGAGGGCCGCGCCGATGACCACTCCGGCCCACCCCCACCGCTCCCGCGCCGCCAGCAGCAGGGCGAGCGGCAGCGCCGCCGCGCAGATCACGGTCCAGTTGCCGAGCGCGACCAGGTGCCCGAAGGGTGCGAAACCCAGCGCGAGCCCGGCCGGTCCGAGCACCCCGAGGCGGCTGCGCCAGGGGACGCCGTGGACGCGCAGCGCGCACGCCCAGCCCGTCAGCAGCAGAGCGGTCACCGTCAGCGGGACCAGCAGCCGCAGCGCGGCCACCGGGAGCAGCGTCTGCGGCACCGCCGCGAGGACCGCGCCCGGGAGATAGAGGAAGTGCCGGTCGGTGTAGGGCGAACCGCCGTCCAGCCAGGTCCGCGCCGCGCGGACGACGATCGCGTTGTCCATCCCGCCGTCGGAGGTGTGGAGCGCGACGGCCACGGCGTGCGCGCACAGCACCGCCCCCGAGGCCGCCCACGCGTGCCAGGAGGCCCTACGCACCAACCACCCGGAGATGTCACTTTTGCCCTTGCGCATTCAGATCACGCTAGGGGCTCAAGTGCCCGGTGGAGCTGACCGGCACCCCCCAACCCCCGTCTAAGATGCGGCGCATGAGTTATGGGCAAGGTGGGCAGGGGCAGCCCCCGTGGGACCCCTGGAAGCCGGGTTCTCAGCAGGCGCCCCAGTGGAACAACCAGCGTTCCGGCGGGAATCCCGACTGGGCCGCCATGGCGGAGGCTTCCGAAACGCGCAACAAGCGGCGCAAAGTGCTGTTCATCGTGGGCGGGGCGCTGGCCACCGTCGCGGTCGGCGCTGCCGTGGCCATGGCCGTCGCCAACGCGAACGGCGACAACGAGGCCGCCAACCAGCCGTCCAAACTGCCCGCCAGCGCGGACATCCCCGGCGCCACGACACCGCAGCCGTCCTTCGAGCCGACCTCGGCTCCGCCGCCGCTGGATCCGAAGGAGTTCATATCCAGCGCGCAGAAGGACACCGCGCCGCTGAGTCCGGACATCCTCTTCCCCGGTACGCAGCTCACCGTGGGCAACCGCGTGTACCGCAAGGGTCCGACGGCCGACACGAAGAACTGCGCCTCGGTCGCGAAGGGCACGCTGCCGCCGGTCCTGACCAAGGACGGCTGCACCCGCTTCCTGCGCGTCAGCTACGTCAAGGACGGGGTGGCGGTGACGGTCGGCGTCGCGGTCTTCGACACCGAGGCCCAGGCGAGCAAGGCCAAGGCCGACGCGGACAGCAAGAGCATCATCGCCTCGCTGCCCGGCAACGGCATCAAGGCGTTCTGTGACGCGGCCGTCTGCCGTTCGACCACCAACGCCTACGGCCGTTACGCCTACTTCACCCTCGCCGGCTTCACCAACGGCAAGGACGTGACGCCGAAGGACACCGCGGTGTTCACGACCGGCGACGACCTCGCCGAGTTCGCGTTCCGTCAGATCGGCCGGCGGGGCCAGGCCCAGGCGTCGGCGGCGGCCGCCCGGTAGCGGTTCCGGGCGCGGCGGCCGACGAACACCGGCCGCCCGCCCCACCCTCCCCCGGCCTCCCGGCATCGCGGTCGACGCAGGTTCGGGCGTCCGCCCCGCGGGGACCGCGCCGGTGAGCAGACGTCAGCAGGACTCGCATCCCGCCGCACCCGGCAAGGTCCTCTTGTTGCGTGCCTCTTTGCTCCGTGCGGCCAGCAACTCGTCGGCGGGGTAACCGACTTCCTCGAGGGTCAGCCCGTGCGGCCGTACGACGTGAACGGCCGAGTCCCGTACGCCGGCGGCGAGCACCTTGCCCGGCCAGTCGGGTCCGCGGTGCCCGTCCCCCACGAACAGCAGGGCCCCGATCAGCGACCGCACCATGTTGTGGCAGAAGGCGTCGGCCCGCACGGCGGCGGTGATGACACCGTCCTCGCCCCGTACCAGGCTCAGTTGCTGGAGGGTGCGGATCGTCGTCGCGCCCTCGCGCTTCTTGCAGTACGCGGCGAAGTCGTGCTCCCCCAGCAGCCGCTGGGCGGCCTGGTTCATGGCGTCCACGTCCAACGGCCAGTCGTGCCACAGGACATGACTGCGCAACAGCGGGTCGACACCGCCGGGCTCGTCGGTCACGCGATAGGCGTAGCGCCGCCAGATCGCCGAGAAACGCGCGTTGAAGCCGGGGGGCGCCTCGGTGAGCGACCACACCCGCACGTCCTTGGACAGCCTCCCTGCGAGCCGCTTCAGCAGCTTCTCCCGGTGCTCGGCCCACAGTTCGTCGGGCAGGTCGACATGGGCCACCTGGCCGCGCGCGTGCACCCCGGCGTCGGTCCGCCCGGCCACGGTCAGCTCGTACGTGGTGTCCCTCGTCCGCGTCACCGTCCGCAGCGCGTCCTCGATCTCGCCCTGCACGGTCCTCTGTCCCCCGGCCTGCTTGGCCCACCCGGAGAACTCGGTCCCGTCGTACGACAGGTCCAACCGCACCCGGACGAACCCGGGCTCCGCTTCGTCACTCACACCTAGATCCTCTCAAACCCGGGTTCCTCCCCGGGAACGCGAAAGCGGGCCCGCCCCGAAAGGGACGGACCCGCTCACAGCAAGGCAGTGCCTCAGGCGTCCTTCGACTCCTCGGCGGGCGCCTCAGCGGCGTCCTCGACCTTGGTGTCCTCGACCTTGGCCGGGGCCTCGGTCTCCTTGGCGGCACGCTTGGTCGCAGCCTCGGCCTCACCGGTGGCCTGCTGGGCCACGGTCAGGGCCTCCACCAGCTCGATGACGGCCATGGGCGCGTTGTCGCCACGGCGGTTACCGATCTTGGTGATACGGGTGTAACCACCCGGGCGGTTCTCGTAGCGCGGGCCGATCTCGGTGAAGAGCGTGTGCACGATGCTCTTGTCCGTGATCACCGAGAGCACCTGACGGCGGTTGTGAAGGTCACCCTTCTTCGCCTTGGTGACCAGACGCTCCGCGTAGGGACGCAGGCGACGGGCCTTGGCCTCGGTGGTGGTGATGCGGCCGTGCTCGAAGAGCGACTTCGCGAGGTTCGCGAGGAGCAGCTTCTCGTGCGCGGCGCTGCCGCCCAGACGGGCACCCTTGGCGGGCTTCGGCATGGTGTTTCTCCTTGGTGTCTGCCCCGGCCGTATCAGGTACCGAGGTCAGTGTCCGAGCGGGCGATCGCCCGTCGAAGATCCGGGGTCCCGAGGGACCCCGGAGGACGGAAGCCGTCCAGTACCGGCTCAGTACTGCTCGGTCTCCACGAAACCCGCGTCCGCGTCGTCGTCGGCGCCGAAGGCGTCGGCGGCGGCGGTCGGGTCGAATCCGGGCGGGCTGTCCTTGAGGGCCAGGCCCATGCCGGCCAGCTTCGCCTTGACCTCGTCGATGGACTTCGCACCGAAGTTGCGGATGTCCAGGAGGTCGGCCTCGGAGCGGGCGACGAGCTCACCCACGGAGTGGATGCCCTCACGCTTGAGGCAGTTGTACGACCGAACGGTGAGCTCGAGCTCCTCGATCGGCAGGGCGAGATCAGCGGCGAGGGCGGCGTCCGTGGGGGACGGGCCCATGTCGATGCCCTCGGCGTCGATGTTGAGCTCGCGGGCCAGACCGAACAGCTCGACCAGGGTCTTACCGGCCGACGCCATGGCGTCACGGGGACGCATCGCCTGCTTGGTCTCGACGTC
>NZ_JBSFZS010000175.1:0-11712 GCF_053600395.1 Streptomyces sp. NPDC005070
GATCTTGTTGGTCGGCCGGGCCCCGGGGCGGGAACCCACAACGCCACCCCGCCCCGAGCCTGGCGGAACCGACCTCAGGAAGGTTCCTGAGGAACTTACTTGGCCTTCTCGAGGATCTCGACGATGCGCCAGCGCTTCGTCGAGGACAGCGGCCGGGTCTCCATGATGAGGACACGGTCGCCGACGCCGGCGGCGTTCTGCTCGTCGTGGGCCTTGAGCTTGTTCGTACGGCGGATGACCTTGCCGTACAGCGCGTGCTTCACGCGGTCCTCGACAGCGACGACGACGGTCTTGTCCATCTTGTCGCTGACGACCAGACCCTCACGGGTCTTGCGGAAACCGCGGTCGGTCTTCTGCTCAGTCACGTTGCTCTCGCTCATCAGGCGCTCTCCACCGTCTCGATGCCCAGCTCGCGCTCACGCATCAGGGTGTAGATCCGCGCGATGTCCTTGCGGACGGCCTTGAGCCGACCGTGGTTCTCGAGCTGACCGGTCGCCGCCTGGAAGCGGAGGTTGAACAGCTCTTCCTTGGCTTCGCGGAGCTTCGCGAGAAGCTCCTCGTCACCCAGTTCGCGCAGCTCGGACGCCTTGGTACCGGCCGACATCACGCTTCACCTGCCTCGCGCTTGACGATCCGGCACTTCATCGGCAGCTTGTGGGCTGCGCGAGTGAGGGCCTCACGGGCGATCTTCTCGTTGGGGTAGGACAGTTCGAACATGACCCGGCCCGGGTGCACGTTCGCGATCCACCACTCGGGCGAACCCTTACCGGAACCCATGCGGGTCTCGGCAGGCTTCTTCGTGAGCGGGCGGTCCGGGTAGATGTTGATCCAGACCTTGCCGCCACGCTTGATGTGGCGGGTCATCGCGATACGAGCGGCCTCGATCTGGCGGTTCGTCACGTACGCCGGCGTGAGGGCCTGAATGCCGTACTCGCCGAACGAAACCTGCGTACCGCCCTTGGCCTGACCACGGCGCTTCGGGTGGTGCTGCTTGCGGTGCTTGACCCTACGGGGGATCAGCATGTCGGTCAGGCCTCCGTTCCGGTGCTCTCAGCCGGAGCGGCGGCGGGAGCGTCGGCCTTGGGGGCCTCGGCAGCCGGAGCCTGCTGCGGCTTGCGACCGCGACCGCCACGCTCGCCACCGCGGCCACCACGGCCGGCCGGGCGGTCAGCGCCGCCACGGGCCGGGCGGTTGCCGGCGCGGGCAGCGGCGTTCTCGGCGCGGACCTCGGCGATGTTCTTGACGTCGCCCTTGTAGATCCAGACCTTCACACCGATGCGGCCGAAGGTCGTCTTGGCCTCGAAGAAGCCGTAGTCGACGTTCGCGCGGAGCGTGTGCAGGGGCACACGGCCCTCGCGGTAGAACTCCGAGCGGGACATCTCGGCGCCGCCGAGGCGGCCACCGCACTGGATCTTGATGCCCTTGGCGCCGGCCTTCATCGTGCCCTGCATGCTCTTACGCATGGCGCGACGGAAGGAGACGCGGGAGGAGAGCTGCTCGGCAACGGCCTGGGCAACCAGCTGAGCATCGGTCTCGGGGCTCTTGACCTCGAGGATGTTCAGCTGGACCTGCTTGCCCGTGAGCTTCTCGAGGTCGCCGCGGATGCGGTCGGCCTCGGCGCCACGGCGGCCGATGACGATGCCGGGACGGGCGGTGTGGATGTCCACCCGCACGCGGTCACGGGTGCGCTCGATCTCAACCTTCGAGATGCCGGCGCGCTCCATGCCGGACGTCATCATCCGACGGATGGCGACGTCTTCCTTGACGTAGTCCTTGTACAGCTTGTCGGCGTACCAGCGGGACTTGAAGTCCGTGGTGATGCCGAGCCGGAACCCATGCGGGTTAACCTTCTGGCCCATTACCGGGTTCCTTCCTTGCTGCTGACGACCACGGTGATGTGGCTGGTCCGCTTGCGGATCCGGTAGGCACGGCCCTGGGCGCGCGGACGGAACCGCTTCAGGGTCGGACCCTCGTCGACGTAGGCCTCGGAGATGACGAGGCTGCCGGCGTCGGTGTGGTCGTAGTTGTGTGCGGCGTTGGCGATGGCGCTGTCAAGCACCTTGCCGACGGGCACGCTCGCGGCCTGCGGGGCGAAACGCAGGACCGCCTGAGCCTCCGTGGCATCCATGCCACGGATAAGGTCCACCACTCGGCGGGCCTTCATGGGCGTGACGCGGATGTACCGCGCCTGGGCCCTGGCTTCCATGGTTGTCCTTCCAGTGTCTGTCATGGTCGATTCCACCCCGCGTTAGCGGCGCTTCGACTTCCGGTCGTCCTTGACGTGACCCCGGAAGGTGCGCGTCGGCGAGAACTCGCCGAGCTTGTGGCCGACCATCGACTCGGTGACAAACACCGGGATGTGGGTCTTGCCGTTGTGCACCGCGATCGTGTGGCCGAGCATGGCCGGAATGATCATCGAGCGACGGGACCAGGTCTTGATGACGTTCTTGGTACCGGCTTCGTTCTGTACGTCCACCTTCTTTACGAGGTGTCCGTCGACGAAGGGTCCCTTCTTGAGACTGCGCGGCATCTAAACCCGCTCCTAGCGCTTCTTGTTCGTCTTGCGGCGGCGGACGATGTACTTGTTCGAAGCCTTCTTCGGCGAACGAGTACGACCCTCCTTCTGACCCCACGGCGAGACCGGGTGACGACCACCGGAGGTCTTGCCTTCACCACCACCGTGCGGGTGGTCAACCGGGTTCATCGCCACACCGCGGACGGACGGGCGAACGCCCAGCCAGCGCTTACGGCCGGCCTTACCCCAGTTGATGTTGCTCTGCTCGGCGTTGCCGACCTCGCCGACCGTGGCGCGGCAGCGCTGGTCGACCAGACGGATCTCACCGGAAGGCATACGAAGGTGGGCCATCGTGCCCTCCTTCGCGAGCAGCTGCACCGAGGCACCGGCGGAGCGGGCGAACTTGGCGCCGCCACCGGGACGGATCTCGATCGCGTGGATCGTGGTACCGACCGGGATGTTGCGGAGCGCCAGGTTGTTGCCCGGCTTGATGTCGGCCCCGGGACCGTTCTCGACGCGGTCACCCTGCGACAGGTTGCGGGGGGCGAGGATGTAGCGCTTCTCGCCGTCCGCGTAGTGCAGCAGCGCGATGCGCGCGGTGCGGTTGGGGTCGTACTCGATGTGCGCGACCTTCGCCGGCACGCCGTCCTTGTCGTGACGACGGAAGTCGATCACGCGGTAGGCGCGCTTGTGTCCGCCACCCTGGTGGCGAACGGTCACACGACCGGAATTGTTACGGCCGCCCTTGCTGTGCAGGGGGCGAACCAGCGACTTCTCCGGCGTGGACCGCGTGACCTCGACGAAGTCGGCGACGCTGGAGCCACGACGGCCCGGCGTAGTCGGCTTGTACTTGCGGATTCCCATTTCTCAGTCCTCGTCCGATATTCGGACCAGGGCACTCCGTTAGGAGGCCTGGCCGAAGATGTCGATACGGTCGCCCTCAGCGAGGGTCACGATCGCGCGCTTGCTGTCGGCACGCTTGCCGAAGCCCGTCTTGGTGCGCTTGCGCTTGCCCTGACGGTTGATCGTGTTGACCCCGGTGACCTTGACCGAGAAGACCGCCTGGACGGCCTGCTTGATCTGGGTCTTGTTGGCCCGCGGGTCCACGACGAAGGTGTACTTGCCCTCGTCGAGAAGCGCGTAGCTCTTCTCCGAGACGACCGGCTTGAGGAGGACGTCACGGGGATCCGTGAAGCTCTTGCTCAGCGGGGTCTCGACGGTGTTCTTGCCTTCGGCCTCGTGGCGCTTCGCCTTGGCGACGCGCGCGACCTTCTTGGCCTTGGCGGCCTTCGAGGCAATGCTCGGGTGACGCGTAGCCATCAGGCTTCGCTCCCTTCGGTGTCAGCGGCCTGGGGGCCAGACACGAAGGACTCGAAAGCGGCCTGGGTGAAGACCACGTCGTCCGAGACGAGAACGTCGTACGTGTTCAGCTGGCCCGGCTCCAGGATGTGGACCTGGGGCAGGTTGCGCGCGGAGAGCAGCGCGGCCTCGTCGGAGCGCTCGATGACCAGGAGCACGTTCTTGCGCTCGCTGACCTTGCCGAGGAAGCTCTTCGCGGCCTTGGTGGAGGGGGTCTCGCCCTCGATCACGCCGGTGATGACGTGGATGCGAGCGTTGCGGGCCCGGTCGGTGAGGGCGTGGCGCAGGGCCGCGGCCTTCATCTTCTTCGGGGTCCGCTGCGAGTAGTCACGCGGGGTGGGGCCGTGAACGACGCCACCGCCGGCGAACTGCGGCGCGCGGGTCGAACCCTGACGGGCGCGGCCGGTGCCCTTCTGGCGGTAAGGCTTGCGGCCACCACCACGGACCTCGCCACGACGCTTGACCTTGTGCGTGCCCTGACGGGCCGCGGCCAGCTGCGCGACGACAACCTGGTGAAGCAGCGGGATGCTGATCTTCTCTACATCGAAGATCTCGGCCGGGAGCTCAACGGTCCCGGCGGTGTCGCCGGAGGGCGACAGAATGTCGATGGTGCTCATGTCCTCAAGCCCCCTTGGCCGCGGTACGGACCAGGATGAGGCCGCCGTTCGGACCCGGGATGGCTCCCTTGATGAGGAGCAGGCCCTTCTCCGCGTCAACGGCGTGAACGGTCAGGTTCTGGGTGGTGACTCGCTCGTTGCCCATACGGCCCGCCATGCGGACGCCCTTGAACACACGACCCGGGGTGGCACAGCCACCGATGGAGCCGGGGGAGCGGTGCTTGCGCTGAACGCCGTGTCCGGCGCCGAGGCCCTTGAAGTTGTGACGCTTCATGACACCGGCGAAGCCCTTGCCCTTGCTGTTGCCGGTCACATCCACCTTGACGCCGGCCTCGAACACCTCAGCGGTGATCTCCTGGCCGAGGGTGTACTCGCTGGCGTCAGCGGTACGGATCTCGACGAGGTGGCGACGGGGGGTGACGTCGGCCTTGGCGAAGTGGCCCTTGAGGGGCTTGTTCACCTTGCGCGGGTCGATCTCGCCGAACGCGATCTGGACGGACTCGTAGCCGTCGACGTCGTTCGTGCGGACCTGGGTCACGACGTTCGGGCCGGCCTTGACGACGGTGACGGGAACAACACGGTTGTTCTCGTCCCACACCTGCGTCATGCCGAGCTTCTCGCCGAGGATGCCCTTGATCTGCTTAGCCATTCTCAGATCACCGATCCCTAGAGCTTGATCTCGATGTCGACACCGGCCGGGAGGTCGAGTCGCATCAGGGAGTCAACGGTCTTGGGCGTGGGGTCGAGGATGTCGATGAGGCGCTTGTGCGTGCGCATCTCGAAGTGCTCGCGAGAGTCCTTGTACTTGTGCGGCGACTTGATGACGCAGTACACGTTCTTCTCAGTGGGCAGCGGCACCGGGCCCGCGACCGACGCACCAGTGCGGGTCACCGTCTCGACGATCTTCTTCGCCGAGGAATCGATGACCTCGTGGTCGTAGGCCTTGAGCCGGATGCGGATCTTCTGTCCCGCCATGGCTACTCAGTAGTCCTTTGTCTCGAATAAAACGCTCTGGTACCCGGGGGTTCGCGTCCCGGCCTCCGACCCACGCGGTCGGGTGTGTCGCGCTCCTGCCGCAGAGATATCCACAAGGGATTTCCCTACGAGGGACGCGGCTCCGCCCGAAAGCAACCGCAGGACCGGGGGCTGAACACCCACCGGGCGCCTGGTCTGCACCCCGCTGACACTTCCCGGAAGATTCCCGTACGTCCGCCCCAGTGCTGCCTCACGACAGGTAGGGCGACGAGTACTGTGGGACTCGCTTCCAGTCCTCCCGACGGGAGGCGCGCAGCATCGGCACTCGACCGAGCAACCCCGTTAGTCTGCCATACAGGACACCGCCCTGGCCAATCGAGCCAGGGATCGTACCCCTAAGGTGACGCAGATCAAACCCGGCTCGACCGGGATCGCCGACCCGGTTCCACCAGGGCCTCCGCCCGGGCTTTTTTCCCCGCACCGCTCCCCCGGCCGGGCCATGGACCGCATGGAACCGCGTACCGGAAACCGGGCTCTCAGGAGCGGCGTCGACGCAGCGCCTGCCGGGCATCGCCGACCGCGTACGTGATCTCCAGCCGCCAGGTCTCCAGCTTGTCCAGCACCTTGGACACGACCTTCCAGCACTTGAGCCACAGCGGCAGTTGCCGGAACGGGACGTAGTCGAGAGTGTCGTCGATGGCGTTGCCGGCCATGCTCCTACGGCCGGGGCCTTCCGCCCGTAGCGCCGCATACAACTCTGGTGTCAACTCGCCGTTGAGTCGGGCAGCGGTACCCGCCGCGGTGAACGCGAACCCTCGCTGATCGCGGTCCGGCAACTGCATCGCCCTGACAATCCGAGGCGACGCCTCCTCCAGCGAACAGTTGAAGGCCAGCCCGATCACCGCCGTACCGAGATGATCCGCACCTCGCTCAAAGGCGGCGTCCCACTCGGCTGGGTCGTCGATACCCAGCAGACCCTCGCCGCTTTCCCAGCTCCACCGAGATGCCATGCTCTCCTGTCCCAACGGCCTACCCCGCCCCTCCGCCCTCGTCGACGCCCAGTTCCTTCGCCGCATGCCGACGCGACGGGTCTGGCCATTCGCTCGGAGCGCCGGTGGCGATCCCTCGCAGAACCGCGTGCGCCTCAGGGATCCCGCTCTCGGCGAGCGACTGAACTGCCCTCACACAGAGGCCAGGGGGTGCGGCGACCGTGGCCAAGGTCCCACGCACCGCACGACGCGGCTCCGGCGTCAGCCTCGTCGGCGGCGCAGGGCGCTCCAGGCGTCCTCGATCGTCTCCCCGGACCGCAGCCACCAGCTCTCCAGCTTGTTGCGCACCCCCGAGACGACCTTCCACCACTTGAACCGCGGGGGCAGCCGCCGGAACGGTACGAAGGTCAAGGTGTCCTTGACGGCGTACTCGGCGATGCTTCTGGGCCCCTCCGCGCGCAGTGCCGCGTAAAGCTCGGGGGTCAGCCGGCCGTTGACCCGCGCCGCAGCACCCGCCGCGGTGAAGGCGAACGCGCGCTGAGCGAGGTCCGGCAGCAGCATCGCCCGGACGATCCGGGGCGACGCCTCCTCCAGCGAACAGTTGAAGGCCAGCCCGATCACCGCGGTGCCGAGATGCTGCTCACCCCGCTCGAACGCGGCGTCCCACGCAGCGGGGTCGTCGACATGCGACACACCCTCGCCGCTCTTCCAGTCCCACTCGGGCACCGCGGTCGACTCCACTTCGCTCAGCGCCGTCGACGCACGGCCTGCCGGGCATCGCCGACCGCGTACGTGATCTCCCGGAACGGCACGTAGTCGAGGGTGTGCCGGCGCCCACAGCGATCCTCCGATTCCCCGTCACCGAATCAATCCCACGGATCACGCAGTGGCCTGCGCTTCCACCACTCTGCGAGTTCCGCCTCGGGACGCGTCTTCGTCGGACGCACCCAGGCGCGCAGGGATCGCTCCGGATCCGGAACGCTCGCGGCCGCGAAGCGTTCGTCCAGCTGCGCCAGTAGCTGCCCCAGCGCACCCTCCCGGGCCTCCGCGGGCAGCCCGAGCATCAACTGCTCAAGCGAGTCACGGGAGTCGAGGTCGTTCTCGTAGGCGCTGATGGGATAGAAGTCGTCGCTCGACCAACCGGGCTCCATCCGGCGCACCACACGCTCCCAGGACGCGAACCGATCGGCGACTGAATACACGGGAGTCGTGATCCTCTCCCGCAGCTGCGGTGCGACCCGGGACCGCTCCACCTCAAGACGCTCCGCGTCGCACCGGGCGACGGCCTCCATGACCTCTGCCGACAATTCTGCCCACACGGACTTCGTATCCGGCGCGGATCGGAACACGTCGTGCGGTTCCCTTTTCCTGCCCCGCCGCGCCGGGGTGGGCCCCTCTGCCCGTGTCAACGCCATCACTCCTTCAGTTGCTTCAGGAAGTACTCATAGCCGTCACCGGGCTGCATGAAGGTTCCGTTGTCCCCTTCCCGGATCAGCATCGTTCCCGTCGCATCGTCCCACCAGGCGAAACGAGGATTGCCCGACGGAGTGCTTCGCATGCGGATACCTGGAGAGTTGGTCATCAGATCCTCCAAGTGCTCCGGCACGTCCAGGTCGTCAACGCCCGGAATCCCTCTGTTCTTGATGTCGCCATGCGCCGCGATCTTGTCGGCGAGCATCGGCAGATTGCCTGCCTGACTCGCGGGATCCGGCTTGCCGATCTCGTAGAGCCCAAGCGGGTCGGCCATGAGAAGTGGATCGAGGACATAGAGGAAGGGATTCGGAGCAGGCCCCAGACCGAGCGGATCGGGGCTGACGTAGCCGGCCGTCTCCGGGTCGTAGTAGCGGTGCACGTTGTAGTGCAGACCGGTCTCAGGGTCGTAGTACTGCCCAGGGGATCGAAGCGGCGTGTAGGCGCGGCCTCCGCTCTTCCAGGCAGTGACCCCCCACAACGTGCTCCGCGCCTGCCAGGCAACACCGCCGTCCTCACCGACAAGTTCGGTGGGAGCACCCACCAGATCGGCGACGATGGCAAAAAACCGCGAGTCGATCTCCTCGTGCGAGGCGGTGAGGATGCGTTCGGTCTGGGAGACAGGGCGCAGCCCGTCGTACTCCCAGGACAGGGCCACGGCCTGAGTGCCTTCGGCGTCAGTCGTGACCTGCTCACAGAGACTGGTTCCGTCCCAGGTGAAACGGGTCTCCTCCACCACGGCGGTTCCCTCGACGGCCAAGCGCTGCTTGGCGATGCGGCGTCCCATCGGGTCGTAGCGGTATCGCCAGCGCGTCCCGTCGGGGGTGTGCACGGAGGTGAGCCGATCTTCCGCGTCCCACGTGTACGTCCAGGTCTCCGGCTTACGTGAGAGGCGCGTGTGGTGCCGACGGATCAACCGCCCGTGGTCGTCGTACCGATAACGGGTGGCTCCCGCCCTGACGGTCCGGCCGCCCTCGTGGGCGCGGGGGCCCACCGTTACCTGGCCGGGATGCCGACTCGGCCAGGCGGCGTCCGTCTGCGCGCCGTTCTCGTCGTACGCGTAGGACTCCGTCCAGTCTTCGGCCCGTACGGCGGTGGTACGACCGGCGGCATCCAGCTCGAAGCTTCGGCTCTCCCCGTTCAGGCCGTCGATACCGATCAGATGTCCGTCGGCGCGGTAGTGGTAGGAGCGGTCGCTCACGGTGCGCCCGTCGCCGGTGGCAACCGCCTGCGCTGTGACTCTGCCGAGTTGGTCGTACCCGCGGCTCAGCGACAGAGCGTCGTCCACCTCGAAGGAGAGCAGTCGCCGTGCCGCGTCGTAACGGAAGTCGAGAGTGTGTCCCGCGGTACGAACCTGGGCGACCTCGCCACGGCCGTCGTACATTTTCGTGCTGATCACACCTGTGGGGGTGGTGCGGCTCAGCGACCGGCCTGCCGCATCGTGCACGAAGGTGGTGGTCCGACCGTTGACGGTCTCCGAAAGGAGGCGTCCCTCGGGGTCCCGCCGGAGGACCACGGTGGCGTCGGGGCCCACGGCCTCGCAGAGCCGGTCGTTCAGGTCGTAGGTATACGTGCTGATCGCACCGTCCACGTCCTTGGCGATCATGCGACCGAAGGTGTCCCTGGTGAAGCGGACCGTCTGCCCGAGCCCGTTCCTGCGCAGGACGACCTGGCCCTTGGCATCCCGGCCGTAGCACCTGGCCCGCCCGTCGAAGTCCGTCTCCGAGGCGAGTCGCCCCGCGGCGTCGTACTCGTAACCCCAGTAACGACCGTCAGGGCGGCCCACCTTGATCAGCCGCAGGGAGGGGTCGTACGCGAAGGAGTGGCGGACGCCGTCGGGCCCGGTCCGTGCCGCGAGCAGATTGAAGTAGGTGTACTCGAAGCGTGTCACAGCTCCCATGGCATCGGTGTGGCTGACCCGATTCCCCTCGGCGTCGTACGTCCACACCTCCGTCTGCCCGTCCGCGTCGGTGCGCCGCAGCAGTTCGCCATCCGCGCCCCACTCCATGGCGGTCATGTGGCTCAGGGGATCCGTGACCGTCGCCACGCGGCCGAAGGCGTCGTGTGCGTAGCGTGTGACACCGCCCAGGGGATCGGTGACGTGTTCGGCCAGGCCCGCCGGGTCGCAACGCACCCGGGTGAAGCCCCCCGTCGGATCAGTCACCGATGACAGATGACCGGCATCGTCGTAGGTGTAACGAGTCGTTGCTCCACCGGGCTTGACGACCGTGACGCAGTTGCCGCGGGCGTCGTACTCCCGACGCAGCACCTGGCCGTCCGGGCGGACGGTGGCGACCAGGTGGCCCCGGGTGTCGTATGCGAGACGCACAGGTGCACCGTCCGGGCGCCTGACCTCAAGGAGTCGACCGAGGTCGTCGTAGCTCCTGCTCGTGGTGTGGCCCAGCTGATCCGTCCAGGAGGTCGGCCGGTGGTGCTCGTCCCATGATGTGCGGGTCGTGCCGCCGAGCGGATCGATCTCGGCGACGACCTGGCACCTGTCATTGACGACGAACCGGCTGACAGCGCCCTCTGCGGTGGTGACGGTGGTGATCCGGGCATCGGGCCAAGCGGGGTCGATGCCGTCGTAGTCCAGGCTGAGGCTGAGGTGCCCCGCCTCCCCTCCTTCCGCTACGCATCGGTCCGCCGTGTCGTACGCGTATGAGTAGCCGCGGCCGTTGCGATCGGTCCAGGACGTGATGCGGTGCCGCTCGTCATAGGTGAACCGCATCGGATGGCCCGTGGCGTTGGCGACGGTGGTGAGGCAGCCGTCGGAGTAGCCGTAAGAACGCAGGAGGAGGTTCGAACCGTCCTCGCCCGCGCCCGCAAGGTGAAGAGCCGTGATCCGACCGTCGGTGACCGTGACCTCGATTCGGTAGCCACCGGAGTGCCGGATCGCGAACGGGGTTCCGTCAGGGGCGTGATCGAAATCGATGGTTTCGCCGTTGCGGTTGGATAGGCGCTTGAGGAGAGCGATGCCGTCGATCGGAACGTCGAACTCACGAGTGATGCCGGTGAGCGGGTCATCCACGTGGTATCGGCCATTGCCGAGACGGGTCAGGGGGAAACGCGGGCCTGCCTCGGGAAGCACCGATCGCTGCGGCTCAACGGGATGCGCATAGGTGAGGAGCAATCCGTCCTCGGTGACCAGTACGGCGCCGGCTTCGTCGACTTCCAGGCGCTGGTCAACTGTGGAGGCCCAGGTGCTACCGAACCACCAGCCCGTCCGGTAGTCGGACGCGGCCCTGCGCGTGAAGACGAGAGGCAGGCTGCCGGGCAGACTGACGTCGGTCTCCGGGAAGAACATGGCCCCGGTAGCCATGTCCACAGGGTCGCTGCCCTTGGAGCGGACTGCGTTCTTGAGCCGGTTGTACGCGCCCTTCGCACCGTCCGCCAGCATGCCGCGGGCGTTCTTGCCGAGCCCTCGCGCCGCCAGGCTCATCCCCTTCAGTCCGCCCCTGAGCCCCTTCATCGCCGCCAGGCCGCCCTTGAGGCCCTTGGCCAGGCCCCCGAGGGTCGTGAGCCCCTTCATCCCGGGTATGCAGTCCAAGGCCGCGAAGCCCACATCCCACAAGGACGCTTGGCCCTTCGCGTATTTATTGAGCGTGTCGGCGAGGACGACGAGCGCGGCGATCAGCACGATCGCGCCGAGGATCGGCCCTCCGATGATCATCGCGATGATGCCCACCACGGCGACGACGACCTTGCACACCGTGACGATGGTGTCCCAGTTGTCGGAGAACCAGTCCCCGACCTCCTCCCACCACTTCCGGTTATGGATACCGGCGTC
>NZ_JBSFZS010000176.1:0-11683 GCF_053600395.1 Streptomyces sp. NPDC005070
GATGGTGAGGAAGTTCAAGATTCGACTCGCTTCCGTCGACGGCGGCTCGGCTCGCGCGTGCGGCGCCCCCTCCCTCGTACGAGAAACCCGGGAACCCTAGGGCGTGTCCGCAAAGTCTCGCCTGCCCGGCGACGCCGGGCCCGCCCTTCGGGCGGACGACGCGACTTTGCGGACACGCCCTAGAACTTGTTGCGCGGGGTGATGCCCAGCGACATGCCCGACAGGCCGCGCTGGCGGCCGCCCAGCTTGCCCGCGATGGCGCGCAGGGCCGAGCCGGCGGGGGAGTCGGGGTCGGTCAGGACGACCGGCTTGCCCTCGTCGCCGCCCTCGCGCAGACGGACGTCGATCGGAATGGAGCCGAGGACCGGCACGGTCGCTCCGGTGGTGCGGGTCAGGCCGTCGGCGACCGACTGGCCGCCACCGGTGCCGAACACGTCGACCATCTCGTCGCAGTGCGGGCAGGGCAGCCCCGACATGTTCTCGACCACGCCCACGATCTTCTGGTGGGTCTGCACGGCGATGGACCCGGCCCGCTCCGCCACCTCGGCCGCCGCCTGCTGCGGGGTCGTCACGACCAGGATCTCGGCGTTCGGGACGAGTTGGGCGACGGAGATCGCGATGTCGCCGGTGCCCGGCGGGAGGTCGAGGAGCAGGACGTCCAGGTCACCCCAGTACACGTCCGCCAGGAACTGCTGGAGGGCGCGGTGCAGCATCGGGCCGCGCCAGACCACCGGCGCGTTGCCCGGGGTGAACATGCCGATGGAGATGACCTTCACACCGTGCGCGGACGGCGGCATGATCATGTTCTCGACCTGGGTCGGCTTGCCGTCCGCACCGAGCATGCGCGGCACCGAGTGGCCGTAGATGTCGGCGTCCACGACACCCACCTTGAGCCCGTCGGCGGCCATCGCGGCCGCCAGGTTCACGGTGACCGAGGACTTGCCGACACCGCCCTTGCCCGAGGCGACCGCGTACACGCGGGTGAGCGAGCCGGGCTTGGCGAAGGGCACCTCGCGCTCGGCGGTCCCGCCCTTCAGCGCGGTCGCCAACTCGCGGCGCTGCTCGTCGCTCATCACGTCGAGTTCGACCTCGACGGCGCTGACGCCCTCGACCCGGGAGACCGCCTCCGTAACCCGCTGGGTGATCGTGTCGCGCATCGGGCAGCCGGAGACCGTCAGGTACACGGCAACCGCGACCACGCCATCCGCACCGATCGTGACCGATTTGACCATCCCCAGTTCGGTGATGGGTCGGTTGATCTCGGGGTCGTTCACCGTCGCCAGTGCTTCGCGCACCGCGTCTTCCGTAGCCATAGGGACGATGGTACGGCGCGACCCATGTGCCCCGGAAAGCCCTGTCACCGGTCGTCTACGTCACGTCCCCGCGACCGATCCGCCGGGAATACGACGCGGTCGTCCCCGTGGCCGTCGGGATGGCGGTCCTCCAGGTCCTTGACCAGGTCCTGGAGCTCGTTGCGGATCCAGTCGCGGGTGGCGACCTCGCCCAGGCCCATCCGCAGCGCGGCGATCTCGCGGGTGAGGTACTCGGTGTCGGCGATGGACCGCTCGTTCTGCTTGCGGTCCTGTTCGAGGTTGACCCGGTCGCGGTCGTCCTGCCGGTTCTGCGCGAGCAGGATCAGCGGGGCGGCGTAGGAGGCCTGGAGCGACAGCATCAGGGTCAGGAAGATGAACGGGTAGTTGTCGAAGCGCAGGTCGCCCGGCGCGAAGATGTTCCAGACGACCCACAGGATGATGACGACCGTCATCCAGACGATGAACCGTCCGGTGCCGAGGAAGCGGGCGATGCGCTCGGAGAGCCGCCCGAAGGCCTCCGGGTCCCACTCGGGCAGCAGCCTGTGCCGCGGCGGCTTCGGCTGGTCGAGCCGGGTGCGCGGGCGGGGGGCCGCCGTCGCCCCCGTGGCGGCCCGCTCACGGGCCTCACGGTCGGGCGCCATGGCGTCCCTCTCCGCCCCGCGGGCCCTCCGGCTCCCCACGGCCGTCCGCGGGGCCGCGGCCCTCCTCGGGGACGCCCTTACGGCCGCTCCTGTCGGTCGCGTCCGTCCCGCGCCCGTCGCCGTCGTCGTCCCGCTCCGCGTGCATGCTTTCGTGCACGCCCTCGTCGAGGTGGAACTCCGTCTCCCGCCAGTCCTCGGGCAGCATGTGGTCCAGTACGTCGTCCACGGTCACGGCGCCGAGCAGCGAGCCGCTCTCGTCGACGACGGGGGCCGCGACCATGTCGTACGTCGCGAAGAACCCGGCGACCACCGGCAGCTCGTCCTCCGGGGCCAGCGGCTGGAGGTCGTCGTCGACGAGCGAGCCGACCAGGGTGGGCGGCGGATCGCGCAGCAGCCGCTGGAAGTGCACCGCCCCCAGATACTTGCCCGTCGGGGTCTCGTCCGGCGGGCGGCACACGTACACCTGGGCGGCGAGCGCGGGGGAGAGGTCGGGGTTGCGGACCCGGGCGAGAGCGTCGGCGACGGTCGCGTCGGGCCGCAGCACGATGGGCTCGGTGGTCATGAGGCCGCCCGCCGTCCGTTCCGCGTAGGCCATCAGCCGCCGGACGTCCGCCGCCTCGCCGGGCCGCATCAGCGTCAGCAGCCGCTCCACGTCCTCGGTGGGCAGCTCGGCCAGCAGGTCGGCCGCGTCGTCGGGGTCCATCGCCTCCAGGACGTCCGCCGCGCGCTCCTCCTTGAGCTTGCCGAGGATCTCGATCTGGTCGTCCTCGGGCAGCTCCTCCAGGACGTCGGCGAGGCGGTCGTCGTCGAGCGCGGCGGCCACCTCGCCGCGCCGCTTGGGCGACAGGTGGTGCAGCACGTTCGCGAGGTCGGCGGGCCGGAGCTGCTCGAAGGTGGCCAGCAGGCTCTCCGCGCCCTGTCCGTGCTCCTCCAGCGAGAAGCCGGTGACGGAGGACCAGTCGACCGTCATCGTCTCGCCCTTGGCCCGCCGGAAGGCGCCGGCGCGGCCCTTGCGCACGAAGACCCGGCCGATCTCCCACTCCCTGCGGGCCGGGAGCTGCTGGATGGACACGTCCAGGACCGTCACCTCCTCACCCGTCTCGACGAGGGTCACGAGCCGGTCGAGCAGCTCGCCGAAGACGAGCCGTTCGGTGGGCCGCTGCTCGAAGCGGCGCACGTTCAGGACGCCGGTCGTGATGACCTGGCCGGACTCGATGCCGGTCACCCGGGTCATGGGCAGGAAGATGCGGCGGCGCGTGGACAGTTCGACGACGAGGCCGAGCATGCGCGGCGGCCGGCGTCCGACGCGGAGCATGGCGACGAGGTCCCGCACACGGCCCACCTGGTCGCCGTTCGGGTCGAAGACGGCGACACCGGACAGGTGCGAGACGAAGATCCGGGGGGCGGCTGCGGCCATGCCCGGGCCTCCTTCGCTTCGATGCGTTCTGTGCCGGTCTGTCCGCTCGGGTGGGCTTCAGGCTAGCCCGTCCCGGTCGGGTACGCCCTGGTGGGCGGTCCGGACGGACTGCCTCCGCCGGGCGGGTGCCGCACCGGTACGCTGCCGTACGCCGTTTGAGGACCGCGCACGAGAGGCAGCCCCACCTGTGACCGCAATTCCCCAGGGCCGTTCCAGCAGAGCCCTGACGGTGGCCGCGATGTGCGCACTGGCCGTGACAGCGACGGGTCTGACGGGGTGCGGCAGCGAGGACCCGGACGCGGGCACGAACGGGGTCGGCAAGCTGTCCGCCGCCGCCATCCAGGCGCAGGCGAAGTCGGCGGCCGAGAAGGCGTCGACCGTGCGGCTCTCCGGGACCGTCGTCTCGGGCGGCACCACGTACACCCTCGACATGCGCCTCAAGTCCGACGGCGGCAGCGGTTCGGTCACCTCCAAGGGCGCCGGTTTCCGGCTGCTGCGGGTCGGCAAGCACCTCTTCCTCAAGGCGGACGCCGAGTTCTGGGCCCATGAGGACGGCGAGAGCGACGGCAAGCCGACGGACACCGCGGCGGCGGACAAGCTGGAGGGCATGTACGTGAAAGTGCCGACCGGCGACCCCGTGTACAAGCGCTTCAGCGGCTTCACCGACAAGGACGTCCTGCTCGACGGGCTGCTCGCTCTGCACGGCACCCTCGCGAAGGACGGACACCACGAGCAGGAGGGCGTCCGCACGATCCGCATCTTCGGCGACAAGGGCGCGGGCGGCACCCTGGACGTCTCCCTCACGGGCACCCCGTACCCGGTCCTGCTCGGGCGCGCGGGCAACGCCGGCACCCTCCGGCTGACCGACTGGGGCAAGGACTTCCCGCTCGCGGAACCGCCGAAGAAGGACACGGTCGACTACGGGCAGCAGCTCCCCTCGTCGTGACCCGGCCCGGCCCGCGAGTCGGGCGGAGCCGCCCCTCCGGCCGCCGTTCCGGTCGGTCCCACCTCTGCCCAGCCGCCGTTCCGGTCGGCCCCACCCGGTCCGCGAGCGCAGGCCGCCGGGCGACAGGCCCTAGCCCCGCTTGCGCCGCTTCAGCAGGAGGCGGGGGAGCGCCGCCGGCACCGGACGGCGGGTCGTCGCCGGAGACGGCAGCGGCCGTTCGGCGAGCGAGCCCTCGGGCAGCCCGGCGGTCGCGCCCGTCGGTTCCAGGCGCACCACCCGGCATTCGCGCGCCCAGCGCTCCGGCATGGCCTCGCCGTCCGGGGCGTTCAGCCGCTTGCCCTTGAGCTCCCCGACGGCCGCCTCCCACCCGGGGGTGCCCGCGGTGAGTTCCACGACCGTGGCGGACCAGGAGACGAGCCGCCCACCCTTGTCCTTGCTGCGTACGGTGACGACCGCGTGCCCTCCGTCGGCCAGCCCCGGCAGCGGCTGCTCGCCGGGCCCGTCGCCGACCAGGCAGGCCGCGCCGTCGTGCCACACGTGCCACAGCGCGCGGGTGGGCCCCTCCTCGCCCGGACCGGCCGGCGAGGGCGCGTCCGCGCCCCGTACCCAGATCAGCCCGGACTTCTTGGTGGCCTCCTCGACGAGGGCCTGGTCGAGCAGCTCTTGCGTCATGGGGCTCAGACTATCCAGCCCGCGCTACAGCCAGCCGTTGCGCTTCAGGATGCGGTGGATGGACAGACAGAGGCCGACGGTGATGCCCATGACCACCGGGTAGCCGTAGCGCGCGTGCAGTTCGGGCATGTGCTCGAAGTTCATGCCGTACACACCGCACACCATCGTCGGTACGGCGACGATGGCGGCCCACGAGGTGATCTTGCGCATGTCCTCGTTCTGCGCCACGGAGGCCTGGGCGAGGTTCGCCTGGAGGATCGAGTTGAGCAGTTCGTCGAAGCCGAGCACCTGCTCCTGCACGCGCGCGAGGTGGTCGGCGACGTCGCGGAAGTACTTCTGGATGTCGGGGTCGATCAGCCGCATCGGGCGCTCGCTCAGGAGCTGCATGGGCCGCAGCAGCGGCGACACCGCCCGCTTGAACTCCAGCACCTCGCGCTTGAGCTGGTAGATCTGCCCGGCGTCCGTGCCGCGCGGGGTGCCCTTGCGGCCCGGCGAGAACACCTCGGTCTCGACCTCGTCGATGTCGTCCTGGACGGCGTCCGCGACCGCGATATAGCCGTCGACGACATGGTCGGCGATCGCGTGCAGCACCGCCGAGGGGCCCTTGGTGAGCAGCTCGGGGTCGTCCTGGAGGCGGTGCCGCAGCGCGCGCAGGGAGCCCTGCCCGCCGTGCCGGACGGTGATGAAGAAGTCCCCGCCGGTGAAGCACATGACCTCGCCGGTCTCGACGATCTCGCTGGTCGCCGTCAGCCGGTCGTGCTCGACGTAGTGGATGGTCTTGAAGACGGTGAACAGGGAGTCGTCGTAGCGCTCCAGCTTGGGCCGCTGGTGAGCCTGGACGGCGTCCTCGACGGCCAGCGGGTGCAGCCCGAACTCGCGGGCGATACCGGCGAATTCGTCCTCGGTGGGCTCGTGCAGACCGATCCACGCGAAGCCGCCGTCGCGCCGCACCTGACGCATCGCCTCCTGCGGCGTGAGCGGTACGCGCGTGTCGACGCGGGCACCGTCGCGGTAGACGGCGCAGTCGACCACGGCCGACGGAGTGGCGGGGTCACGGGTGGTGTCGTACGAGCCACTGTCCTTGCGCAGGGACGGGCGGGGGCGGACCGCGGCACGCAGGTCACGGATCATCGACATGGCAGGCTCCTTCTCGCAACGGAGGCGGCCGGCGACGGTTGGAACTACCCGGAATGGGGACGTCCTGACTGCGGATGTTTGGCACGTCCACAAAGCGGGGAGCACCGCACCGTCGTGTTGGCGGCTTCGCTGTTGATTCAGATCAGGCAGATCAGGGGTTCAGATCGGACAGATCAGGCGGAAACGAAGCGCTCTTCCGTAGTGCACCGGGCAACGCTGACACGTGTGCACTTGATTGCGGGAGGCGGCAGCCGGCAGGGCTGAGAAACCCGGCGGAACCAGCTACGAACTCAGCGACAGGAAGAGCGGGTGGTACTGCACGATCGACTTCGATCCATTGCAGCCCCACCTCCTCCGGTCGGTCCCCCGTGAGGGACGGTCCATCCCCCGAAGGGGAGTCTGTCTCCCTCCGAAGGGGAGTCAGATCAGTCTCAGTGCGCCGGAGTCAGGGAGCAACTCCCGCAGTGCCGATGAGGGCCTGGGGGCCTCAGTCATGCACTGCTCCGACCAGCGGCCAAGAGTATCAGCGCACCGATACGTCAACCCCCCGCTTTGCGCGTTGTTGACCGGGGTCCGGTGCACCGTGGCGGAATTGACGCGGCCTATGCTCGGTTCATGGCTGATGTTCTTCCTCTGGTCGAGGCCCGTTTGCGCTCAGCGCTGGGCGAACCCGACGCGCGGGCCGCGGTCACCTTTCTGGGCACCGACCGTATCGAGGTGCTGCGCTTCACCGAGGGCGACATCGTGCGCTACGCCACACTCGGCATGTCCGCCCAGCCGATGGCGGACCCCACCGCCGTGCTCGCCGATCCGGTGAAGGGCCCGCGCGCCGAGCTGGTCCTCTCGGTCCGCCCGTCCGGGGCCGACACCGACAAGGTGCTCCGCCCGATGGCCGTGCTCGCCGCCTCCCCCCAGGTCGAGGGTCTGATCGTGGCCCCGGGCGCCTCGCTCGACGTGGGTGAACCCCTGTGGCCCGGCGCGCCGTTCACCTCCGTCCTGGTCGCCGAGGCCGGTGGTCTGGTGGAGGACCTGGAGCTGGACGCTCCCGCCGACCCCGTACGTTTCCTGCCGCTGCTCCCCATGACGCCCAACGAGGCCGCCTGGAAGCGCGTCCACGGCGCCGGCGCCCTCCAGGAACGCTGGCTGAACGGCGGAACGGACCTGCGCGATCCGCTGCGCAGGTCCGTCGCCCTGGACTGACCGGTCACGCGACGCCGTGTGTGGCGGGCCGTCACATCCCGCTCACCGGCGTCAAGTCCCGTTCGCCGGCGTCAAGTCCCGCTCCGGTCCGTCAAGTCCCTGTCCCGACCGCTCAGTTGGCGAAGACGGTGACGCCGTCCTCGGTGGCGTGGACCGGCTCCAGCTCCTCGGCCTTCCCGGTGAGCGCCGTACGCCGTACGTAGACCACCGCAGCACCCAGCAGCGCGGTGACCGCGGCGACCACGAACGGGGCGCGGATGTTGCTCCACTCCTCGATCTTCGGGGCGAAGTACGGCGCCGCCGCGGCCGCGAACCAGCGCACGAAGTTGTAGCCGGCGCTGGCCACCGGGCGCGGGGCGTCGGAGACCCCGAGGGCCAGTTCCGTGTAGACGGTGTTGTTCACCCCGATGAAGGCGCCGGACAGGATCGTGCAGACGATCGCGGTGGTGTGGTCGCCGTAGCCCAGGACGAGCACGTCGGCGGCGAGCAGCACCAGGGAGCCGCCGAGCACCTTCAGCGAGCCGAACCGCGCCTGCATCCGGGGCGCCACGATCACCGAGAAGACCGCGAGCAGCAGACCCCAGCAGAAGAACACCGCGCCGGATTTGTACGGCGTCATGTTCAGCACGAACGGGGTGAAGGCCAGCACGGTGAAGAACGTGTAGTTGTAGAAGAACGCGGAGGCCGCGGCGGAGGCGAGACCGCCGTGGCCGAGGGCGCGCAGCGGGTCGAGCAGTGAGGTCCTGCGTGCGGGCTTCGGCTGCTCCTTCAGGAACGCCGTGATGCACAGGAAGCCGACCGCCATCAGGAAGGCGGTGCCGAAGAACGGGTAGCGCCAGCTCGCGTTGCCGAGCAGGGCGCCCAGCAGCGGCCCGCAGGCCATGCCGAGGCCCAGCGCGGACTCGTACAGCAGGATCGCGGCGGCGCTGCCGCCGGCCGCCGCGCCGACGATGACGGCGAGTGCGGTGGAGACGAACAGCGCGTTGCCGAGTCCCCAGCCGGCCCGGAAACCGACGAGCTCGCCGACCGACCCCGAGGTGCCGGCGAGGCCGGCGAAGACCACCACGAGGGCGAGACCGAGCAGCAGGGTCCGCCGCCCGCCGATCCGGCTGGAGACGAAGCCGGTCAGCAGCATCGCGAAGGCGGTGATCAGGAAGTACGAGGTGAACAGCAGGGACACCTGGCCGGCGGTGGCGTCCAGTCCCTGGGCGATCGACGGCAGGATCGGGTCGACGAGTCCGATGCCCATGAAGGCGACGACGGACGCTCCGGCGGTCGCCCAGACGGCCCTCGGCTGACGCAGGAGGCCACCCGCGCCCGCGTCGAACGTGTCGCCCTCCGCGGGGCCTTCCATGCTGTTGATCATGCCCGCTCCCTCACTGTGTGCCGACTGGATCGTTGGCTTATGCACATAATAAGTTAGGTGGGCTAATAAATGCAAGATACATGTAGTTTCTCGGCGTGGCCGGGCCATGCCGGACGGGTGATCGTCCTTGACGCGGGCAAGGACGGGGAGGACCGTTGGGCCCTATGAGGGGCGAACCCAGTTGCCCGAAGTGTGGTGGCCGGGTCAGGGCTCCCGGCCTTTTTGCCGATTCCTGGCAGTGCGATGTGCACGGCACGGTGCATCCACTGCAGCCCGTGATCCCGCCCAGCGTCGAGGCCCTCGGTGTGGTCGTGCACCGCGCCCGGGTACCGGTGTGGATGCCGTGGCCCCTGCCGGTCGGCTGGCTGTTCACCGGAGCGGCGTTCGCGGGGGACGATCGCAGCGGGGGCAGGGCCACCGTCATCGCCTGCTCGGGACCGGGGCCGCTGGGCGGCATGGGCGAGCTGATCCTCGTCGCCGAGGAGCTGGGCGTCGGTCTCGGCGCGCGGTACGCGGGCATGGACGGCCCCGACCCCGGCCCGTACATGAGCGTCGAGAAACCGCCTCAGGCCAAGGTCCTCGCGGCCGGCCGGCCCACCCCGCTCTGGCACGTCTCCGGCTCCCCCGACGACCGCGCCGTGTTCGCGGGCGAGGCGCTGGGGCTGTGGCTGTGGGCGGTCGTGTGGCCCGAGCAGACCGGACTGCTGATGTACGACGAACTGGTCCTGACGGACCTGCGCGACGCGGGCGCGGAGGTCGACCTGCTGCCCTGCGGAGCGCTGTCGCCGCGCATTCTGGAGCCGTAGGCCGTGTCCGGCCCGGCGCCGTGCACCGCGGCGCCCGGACGGGGCGTGTCCGGAGACGGCGGAGCGCAGGGGTCGTCGGCCGTGCCCGGACGTCGGGGAGTGTAGGGGGTGCTCCCCCGGTGCGGGTGTGACAGTGGGGGGTCGGTTCCCGCTATCCTTGAGCGTCCCGCCCGTTCCGTCACCGCCTGGAGTCCGCGTAGTGCGTATCGACCTGCACGCCCACTCCACCGCCTCCGACGGTACGGACACCCCGGCCGAGCTGGTGCGTAACGCCGCCATCGCCGGTCTGGACGTCGTCGCGCTGACCGACCACGACACCACACGCGGCTACGCCGAGGCGGTCGCCGCGCTGCCCGAGGGGCTCACCCTCGTCACCGGCGCCGAACTCTCCTGCCGGATCGACGGCATCAGCATGCACATGCTGGCCTACCTCTTCGACCCCGAGGACGCGGCCCTGCTCGCCGAGCGCGAACTGGTGCGGGACGACCGGGTGCCGCGGGCCCAGGGGATGATCGCCAGACTCCAGGGGCTCGGCGTGCCGATCACCTGGGAGCAGGTGGCGCGCATCGCGGGCGACGGATCGGTCGGCCGCCCGCACGTCGCGTCCGCGCTGGTCGAGCTGGGCGTCGTCGACAGCGTCTCCGACGCCTTCACCGAACAGTGGCTCGCCGACGGGGGCCGCGCCTACCTCCCCAAGCACGAGACCGACCCCTTCGAGGCGATCCGGCTGGTCAAGGGGGCCGGAGGCGTCACCGTCTTCGCTCACCCCGCCGCCGCCAAGCGGGGCCGGACCGTGCCGGAATCGGTCATCGCGGAGCTGGCCGGCGCGGGCCTCGACGGCATCGAGGTCGACCACATGGACCACGAGCCGGCCACGCGGGCGCGGCTGCGCGGTCTGGCCTCCGAACTGGGGCTGCTGACCACGGGCTCGTCCGACTATCACGGCAGCCGCAAGACCTGTGTGCTCGGGGAGTTCACGACCGACCCCGAGGTCTACGGGGAGATCACCCGCCGCGCCACCGGGGCGTTCCCGGTACCGGGCGCGGGCGGAGCGGCCTGAGTCTCCGGACGTTCCGCGCCACACCGGTCCGGCCGAGCCGCCCCTGACCACGACCGCGTGTCCGCGGCCGAGTCCGTAGCGACGGGCCGGTGTCGTCGGAACCGGTGCGTGAGGCCCGTACGAACCGGGCCGATGCCGTAAGGCTCTTGGCGCGCCCTCCGCCGCTGGCCGCCGCGGCGCGCGTGCCGACACGCGCGCCCGGTCCTGCGGATGTCACGTGCGTCTCGGTGCGCCGCCCGGCCGCGTCCCGGTGACCCGGTCGTCCCGGGGTCGTGTCCGGCACCGCAGGTCGTGCTCCCCGTTGCGCGGCGCGGTACCGGTCGTGCCGCCCCGTCCCGCGCCGCGGGACCGGTCGTACCCCCGTCCCGCGCCGCGGGGCGACTGCCCGAAACGGTGGCCGGAAGACCCGCCCACCCTCCTCCAACCACCTCGCAAGGCTGCCCTCACCATGTTCGACGTCGCCGTCTTCGGCTCCCTCTTCCTCACGCTCTTCGTCATCATGGATCCCCCTGGGATCACCCCGATCTTCCTGGCGCTCACCGCCGGCCGCCCCGCCCGGGTGCAGCGGCGGATGGCCGTCCAGGCGGTCTGCGTCGCCGGCGGTGTCATCACCGTCTTCGGGCTCCTCGGGCACCAGATCCTGGACTATCTGCACGTCTCCGTGCCCGCGCTGATGATCGCGGGCGGACTCCTGCTCCTGCTCATCGCGCTCGACCTGCTCACCGGCAAGACGGACGAGCCGAAGCAGACCAAGGACGTCAACGTCGCCCTCGTACCCCTCGGGATGCCGTTGCTCGCCGGGCCCGGCGCGATCGTGTCCGTGATCCTCGCGGTGCAGAAGGCCGACTCGGTCGCCACCCAGGTCTCCGTGTGGACCGCGATCCTCGCGATCCACGTCGTGCTCTGGGTCGTGATGCGCTACTCGCTGCTGATCATCCGCGTCATCAAGGACGGCGGAGTGGTCCTGGTGACCCGGCTCGCGGGCATGATGCTCTCCGCCATCGCGGTGCAGCAGATCATCAACGGCGTCACCCAGGTGATCCGGGGGAGCTGACCGGCTTCTGTCCGGCCCGGACGCCCAGACGTCCCGGCCGGACACGCAGAGCCCCGCACGGCATCGCCGTG
>NZ_JBSFZS010000177.1:0-11366 GCF_053600395.1 Streptomyces sp. NPDC005070
GGCCCCAGACCCGAGTACGTCCAGTACGCGGGTCTGGGGCCGGCACGCCGAGAGCACGCACCTGACGCCGCCGGGCCGCCCTTCGGGCGACGACGGGAATTGTCAGACAGGCCCTAGAGCCTGCTGGAAGGGAGGTGGGGGACAGGCCCCGGGCCGCTCAGGGCAGGTCCGGCAGGTCCTCCGCGTAGAGCAGGGTCAGGTCGTCCGTGCTCGGCTCGTCCAGCTTGGCGACCCGGCCCGCGTGCCGCTCCACCATCGCCTCGAACGTCTGCCGTGCCGTGCGGCCGTTGCCGAAGGCGGGCCCTCTCGGGACGCAGGTGAAGTACTTCAGGACCGCCTCGGGCGCGCCCGGACCCAGCCGGTACTCGTGCTCCTCGGCCTGTTGCTCGACGATCCGCAGCAATTCGGTGGGGATGTAGTCGTTGAAGGTGATCGTCCGTGAGAAGCGGGACGCCACCCCGGGGTTGACCGACAGGAACCGCTCCATCTCCGCGGTGTACCCGGCGACGATCACCACGACCGCCTCCCGGTGGTCCTCCATCAGCTTCACCAGCGTGTCGATGGCCTCACGCCCGAAGTCGCGGCCCGAGTCCTCCGGCGACAGCGCGTACGCCTCGTCGATGAACAGCACACCGCCGCGCGCCCGGTCGAACGCCTCCTGGGTGCGGATCGCGGTCGATCCGATGTGCTCACCGACCAGATCCACCCGGGACACCTCGACCAGATGTCCCCGCTCCAGCACGCCCAGCGAGGCCAGGATCTCGCCGTACAGCCGGGCGACGGTGGTCTTGCCGGTGCCGGGGGAGCCGGTGAAGACGAGATGGCGCCGTGCGGACGCCGCCTTGAGGCCCGCCTGCTGCCGGCGCCGGCCCACCTCGATCATGTCGGTGAGGGCGCGCACCTCGCGTTTGACGTTGTCCAGGCCCACCAGTGTGTCGAGTTCACCGAGGACGATCTTCGATCTGCGGGCCGGAGCAGCGGACTCCGCGCCGGTGGTGACCGGTTCCCGATCGGTGCCGCGCTGGCCGGGGATCGTGCCCGGCAGACTCGCGGACGAAGCCGAGGTCTCGACCGCCGCCTCGTGCGCCGGGGTACGCAGCGACGCGCTCTCGTCGCTCGCGCAGTCCTCGACGACGGGACCCGAGCCCGGGGCCGAGCCCGCGTCGGCGAATTCGTAGCCCCCGCGCGCGCATCGCTCCGTACGGCACTTGCGCAGGGTCGACCGGCAGCCGTCGATCACGTGGAAGCCGTAGCCCCCGCTGTCCGCCACCCGGCAGTGCGTGAAGCTGCCCCGGCCGTCCGCCGAGACGTAGAAGCCCGCCTCGGCGGGGGAGGTGACCGTGCAGCGCTCGAAGGCCGGATCGGCGCCCTTGGTGACGATCACGCCGGTCTGTGTGCCATCGATGATGCAGCCGGACAGCGTGCCGCCACTGCCGTGGTCGCGGAACCAGGCTCCGGTGGCCGCGTCCCGGATGCGGCAGTCGTCGAGCTGCGCGGTCGCTCCGTCGCTCACCGACACCGCGGTGTTGCGCACCTGGGAGATGTCGCAGTCGACGACGTCCGCGCGCGAGCCCCGGTCGAGGACGAACAGCGCGTCCGGCACGTCGTGCACCCGGCACGAGTCCAGGACGGCGGTCGCTCCGTCGCTCACCCACACCGCGGGGTAGTCGCCCGTGCTGTCGAAGATCTCGCACTGGTTGGCGTCGACGCGGGTGCCCGGGTCCCAGACAGACAGGCCGTTGCGTCCGAACTGCCGCACGCTCGTGCGGGTCAGGGTGAGCACCGAGCGCGAGCGCAGATCGACCGCGTTCTCCGGGATGTCGTGGATGCGGCAGTCGGCGAGCGTGAGCACGGCGTCGGTGTCGAGGGTGACGCCGTCCGCGGTCGTCCGGTGCACATCGCAGTCGGTGAGGTGCGCCGTGGCCCGGGCGGTGATCTGCACCCCGGAGCCCTTGACCTCGTACACCTCGCAACCCACCGCCTCCAGCAAGGAGTTCTCGCCCGTGGCCGACAGCCCCGGACCGGAAGTGTGGTGTACCCGGCAGCGCTCGAGGCGCGGACGCGCGCCCCCGCGGACCACGACCCCCGACTGGCCGGCGGCCACGACCTCGCACTCCTCGAACACCCCGCCTCCGCCGTCCAGCACGGCGATGGCGACGCCCGCCGGGTTGTCGACGGTGCACCGGCGCACGGTCGGGCGGGCACTTCCGCGGACCTCGATCCCGGCCGCGGAACGTGTGACGATCCGTATGTCCAGCAGTTCGGGCGTGCCCTCTTCGACGAGCAGCGCGGGCGAGGCCGAGTCCTGGCCCTCCAGATGCAGGTCCTGGACGACCGCCGAGGCGCGTACGGTCAGTGCCACGCCGTCGATCGGCGCGATGCGGACGGAGCCGGGGGAGCCCTCGGGGCCGCGCAGTGTCACCTCGCGCTCCACCACCAGGTTCTCCCGGTAGGTGCCGGGAGCGACGGTCAGCACGTCACCGTCGGCCGCGGCCTCCAGGGCGGCGGCCAGCGAAGCGTACTCACCCGTGCGGCGCCGCCACCGCGAGGTTCCGGTGTGCGTCACCTGGACCGTGCCCTGTGCCATGGCGCTGTTGTGCCCCCACCTCGTTGTACGCGGGTCCTGCGAGGCCGTGCTGATGCCCCGTCGGTCGGGATCCCGGTCCCTGCCGGACAGCCTCTCACGACGGTGCCGAACAGTTCGGCCGGTCCACCGTAGCGTGCGCGGGGGCGCCCGGTTGACCGGAGCGGGAAGGCCGTCAGCTGCCGGTGTCTGCCTTGCCCCAGTCGGGACCCGCCTTGGCCCAGGCCCGGTCCCATCGTGCGTGACGCCTGCGGATCATGTGCCACAGGATCAACCGCCTGCCCCCTTCCAGCAGTCCGGCCGACAGCACCGCGGCACCGAATCCGGCCAGCACGGAGTGCGCGGTCGCGGTGGCTCGGTCCAGTGGGCGGCCCACTATTCGGCCGTGCCGGTCGGTCCAGATGGAGAACCGGTCGCCCGGCCGCGGCGACTTGAGACCGGCGATCACCGTGCCGCGCCGGGGGGTGCCGTCGGGCGAGGTCCAGTCGGCCACGACACGGCTGTGGGCGACCCGTCCCGACGGGGTCTCGGGGTCGGGGGCCAGCGGGCCCCGCGACAGCTTCCTGACGACGACGGCCGCCACATGGTGCCGGTCCTTGCGCTGGTCCCGCACGGCCTTCTGCAGCGTCCCCTGTACCGAGGCCCCGACAGCCACTCCGGCGAGGGGCGCCACGAACAGGGCGAGCAGGAGCGCGACCAGGGCCAACCAGGCCTCCACGAGATCTGTCGTACGGCGCAGCGGATTGCGCCGCCAGCGCCAGAGCCCGATGATCGCGCGCACCGTCCCGCACCCCCTTCCGCCTCCGAGATGTCCAGCAGCGGAGCCGTTCAAGCGCGAGGTCCGGGAAGAGAGGCCGACAACACCCTCCCCCAGGGCCCTTCATGAACATCTCCCGAAAACTCAACGATCCGGCCCGGCCGGAGGGTTCCCGGCGGCCAGGTTCTGGCGGGATGTCATCGGGCGGGCTACGGGCTACGCCAGGACCGTGACCGGGTCGCCGACCCGCACCGAGCCGCCGATCTCGGGCACCAGGTTCTGCCCGAACATCGCCTTTCCGCCGAAGCGCCGGTGCCGGGCGAGCGTACGCAGCGGCTCCTTGCCGCGCCGGGCGGTGTCCTGATCGGTCGTGGTCACGATGCACCGGCCGCACATCTTGGTGACCCGGAAGGTGACGTCACCGATGGCGATCCGCGACCAGTCGTCCTCGGCCCAGGCGTCGGTGTCCGAGATGACGACGTTCGGCCGGAAACGGCTCATCGGCACCGGGCCCTCCTCGGCCCGGTCGCCCTGCGCGATCAAGGAGTTGAGCGCGTCCAGCGATCCGAGTGTGGTGACGAGCAGCGGATAGCCGTCGGCGAAGCTGACGGTGTCGCCCGGCAGCGCGAACTCCGGATCGACGGGCCGGCGGACGGCCGGATCGTCCATGTGGGCGAGGCGCACGTCGGCGCCGACGTAACGGCTGCACCACTCGTGCGCGGCGGCGTCGGCGAGGACGGCTTCCACCTTGTCGCCGAAGATCTCCACCGTGGTCGTACCGATGGGTGCGGGCACGGGCACGGTCACCGGCTCGCGGTTCTCGGCGGAGAGACGGAGGCCGCCGCCGGAGAGTATCTCGGCGGCGGCCAGCGCCAGACGCGGCTGCTCGCGTTGCGTGACGACCTTTCCCCCGTCGTCGATCAGGACCCAGCGTCGGTCTCCGGCCAGCCCCCAGGGCTCGACCTCAACCTCCTGGAGCGACGTGCTCCGGAAGGCTTTGACCGGATGGACGTGAATCGAGTGCAGTACCGCGTTCCCCATGACCGCCATGGTGCCAGGCAGCACCGACAGTCCGGTCAGGGGTGGTCAGTACCCGCGGTATTGGATGCCCGGTCCGGCGAGGTGGGACGTCGCCGCGTGCCTCGCCGGTGAGCTGGCAGTTTGCGGTCGCTGTTGGTCGTTGGTTGTTGTTGCTGGTCTTCGTCGGACGGCCCACAGACGGCCCAGCTTCGCGGTGGCGTCGTCCGTGTCGCAGCGCCGAGTCGTGAGCTGGCCGAATTGCAGTCTCACCAGGAGCAGCACTCCAGGCTCGGCCTCACCTGAGATTTTAGCTGCGCGGAAATGTTACATAGGCCGTCTCCATCCATATCTCGTCCTGATCATGGGCTCGTTCGGTCTTGAACTCGCGCGCACTGATCATCTTCTGTCTGCGCTTGTTATTCGCTTGCCTGCCCGGCACGAGTCGGCCGAGACTGGTCTCAGTGATGCAGGACACGCATGCTTGCGTTCCTTCCCTGAAGCGCCGACTTCACCGGGAGGGGAGCGAGGCCCGTACAGCGCCAGCACTGACTGAGCGCCGAGGCCGGACTACGCAGGCTGGATGTGCTCCTGCCGCTCCCCGTGATGCGGGCCAGGATCCGCAGGGCGTGGGTGCGAGGGCTGGATCGGCGATTCCGGCTCCCGCGTGTATGCCTCCGCGGGAGTGGTTCTTGTGGAGGGAATCCACGAGGAGGGCCTCAGATGCCCCTCAGTTCCAATTCCGGTGCAACGATCCACGGTGAGAAGACCGAACTGCCCAAGCCCGTCCGCCGGGTCCCTGACATCCCGGACTCCAGCCTGCACAAGGAGCTGCGTGCTGCTCTGAAGAAGCACGGCATGAGCGACCGGGCCGCAGGAGCGATCTCGACGATCTGGACCAATCCGGACGCAGTCCTTCCGCAGGTCCAGAACCCCCAGCGCCGCCGCATCCCGGGTGCGGACCTGCTCGTCATTTCGGGTCAGGTGTACACCGCCCGCCTTGCGCCGGACCCGCTGAACCCTCGCAACGCCGACCGGATCAACTTCCGTCTCGCCGGAAACGAGGGGGCGCCTCCGGTCGCTCTGACTCCTGCGGCTGAGGCAGGCGTAGGCGAGATGTCCGTACGCGTTGCGAGCCGTGCGGCGCTTGCGGCCCAGCTCACGTGGGCAATGGAGACGACGCGCAACCGGAATGTCCCGAACCCGAGCATCGACGACCAGGGCATCATGGACCCGCCGATTGGCGTCGTCACCACCGTGTCGTACGACGCGGAGGGCGACAACCCGACCGCTCACATCTTCGTCCGCGAGGGATCGACGCGTACGAGTCACGGCCTCTACCACCTGCGCGTCAATGCCGACGAGCTCCTGTTCCAGCTGCCGCGCGGCGCGGCTTCGATGCAGACCCACATCGACAAGATCAACGGCTTCGCGGACAAACCGAGCAAGAAAATCGAGGAGACGGAGAAGTCAGCGGTGCGGTGCGCCGTCACCGACTTCGAGCTCATCATCGGCGTGGTGCCGGATACCCCGGGCACGGTGGACCTCGCACAGGCGATCAAGGCTCGCGTTGCCCAAGACCACCTCAACACGAAGACGCCCTGGAGCGACCCTGCGAAGTACACGACGCTCTCAGAGGAATGCCTCCTCGCGGCACGTGCGGCAGCCGTCGTGCCGAGCGATGCTGAAGCCGACTGGCTGGCTGGCCGGCTGACTCAGGAAGAAGCCGAGCAGAACAAGATCCCGGCCTTCCTGGATGACCGGGCAGCGCGCATCGTGCACCTCTTCACCACACGCGAGCGCAAGATCCATGACGCGGTGCGCAAGCCTATCGCCCTGGTTCTCGCCGACGGAGAGCCGCTGAACGGGCAGCGCCGGAAGAACGTGACTCTGAGTACCAAGCTTCCGCTCGGGGTCGAGATGATCGCCCGGGAGCAGCGGGGCACGGCGTCAGAGCCGGACTTGGCGGCCTTCCGCAAGACGCTGGAGAGCGCCCTTCCGTCGCACCTGAGCCAGGCCGACGCGTGGAAGCCGACACGGCGCACACCGGAAGCCCTGTTCCAGGCTGCACTTAAGGAGCTGGAGAGCGGGGAGGCCGGCGGACCTGCGGGAACCGAGCTGTGGGTCCGCGCGGCGTACGTCCTCGTAAAGCACAAGGCAATCAGCGGCCCGAGGCACGACATCGGAGCGGGTAGCGACCGCCGCCCTCCGGCCGACGTCATGCAGGAGCTCTTGGACACCGAGCACGGCCTGCACCATCTGCGGCAGGCAATCGAAGATGACCGTGCCGGTCTCCGGCCGCGGCAGGTTGATGCGCAGGGGCATCCCGAACAGAGCGCAGCAGGTGCGGACATCCCCATCAACAACAAGTTTCTCCGCGAGGATCTCGCCCCGAAAGACAAGGAGAAGAAGGAGCCCCTGGACGAGGAGGCAGTCCTCCAAGCGAAGTACCAGCGCTGGCTCACGGACACGCAGGGTGCGCTCAGGCTTCTGGCTGACGCAATGCGGAACCTCGGAGGTGTCAAGGACGAGAACGGCGTGGCTCTGATCGAACAGCGAGGCCGCGCTCAGGCCCGTCTGCTCCGGGACCAGCTCAAGAACATGCTGGGAACCGCTGAGGACTGGTGGGAGGCGGCCGTAGACGCCGGCCCCTCGGCTGCCGATGGTGGGATGAACGAGGCCGACGGCACCGAGGACGAGAGTGAGACGGCCCGATGAAGAAGGGCACCTACATGGCACTTGCCGACCTCTGCGGGACCAGCCTGCTCAAGGCGATGCCCGAAAGGCAGCCCGTCGCCCCGCACTTCCTGCCCAAGGCGTCCTGCGCGGTCTATGTCGCCGAGGACCCCAGCGGGACTGTTTGCTACATCGGATCGGTCTGCCGACCGCACGATGATGACGGTCTTGCCAGCCACATCAGCGAGTACCTCTATGACCTCCCCAAGGCCCAGAAATGGGACAGCCTCTACGTCCTGCTGCTGAGCTCCACGACACCGGAACAGCAGGTGCGGCAAATCGCAGGCGACGTCACCGCCTGGATGCTGCCGTACGACCGAGAACGCTGGCCGACAGCAATTTGACCCACCCGTGTCAACCAAGGTGGGGCCGTTCGCGGACGATGGGGCGGCCCCACCTCATGGCGGAACTCAGCTTGTACGGAAGACGAACGCACAGAGCAAGCCTGCCTCGCGCGGCTACCGGCGGGTGTCGAACCTGATCGGTTCAGGGACACCACCATGAGTTGGGCGATCACCCGGCTTGGGCCCAAAGAGGCCTGTCAGGTAGGCCAGAACCACATCCCCGTGCAGCAACGGAGCGCACCATCGAGCAGGCCCCTCTGGCCGCCAACGACGTTCTTGGGTCGGCGGCTTCTCTCAAGTGACGAGCAGTGGGATTCGACCCCGAAACCTGCGCATTGCGAGCTGTTCGGGCTGGCTCCGTAGTGATCCGGGGACGTCCGTCAATGAGTTCGCGTTGCAGGTCAGCTGGCGTTCCGGACGTTTACGGACGGGCTCGTACTGCGCTCGCCCGCCGGACCGCCGACGCCCTTCTGGCCCTGTGGCCGGGCAACGGACGCGACCCGACCCTGCAACAGACCCTGCGCGCCAACGCCACCGCCCTGCACGAGGGCACCACCCCGACCCACCGAGGGGGCGCCGCTCTCAGCAGTGACCCTGAAGGGGACGGGTCCGGTAATAAAGCGCGAGGCCGTGGCCGTTCTGACCGCTGAACCAAAGATGGTCGACCACGTTCTATCGCCGCAGCCTGGGTCGCCCCCCGGCCGGCGTTCCTCCAATGTTCAAATCTTAGCAAGCCAGATAATCCAGATGACCAACCATAGCACCGTTTCGCAAACCAAAAGACTAAAAAGGATGAAAATCCCGCGCGCGGCATGCTTTGTGGCCTCAATCATTGTTTTCTCTGGATTGGTGATATAGGTTCTCAAGATTCTATTCCGGAGAGTCCGGACCGCTAGCCGAATAGGGAGGTGGCGATAGAGTCCAACGAGTTTGAAAATCGAATCCGTTGCCTCCTTAAATGCTTTCATGCCTGATTTTGAATCCGTCACCTTTTTTAGTAGATGATGATCCGTTTCCTGACTCAATTCCGTGAGGTTTTCGGCCATCCACTCGCGCGGGATTGTTCCCGGGGGCGCCTCTGCTGCGAGGATAGCTTCATGAAGGTCTCGCTCTGCGCTCCGTCGCTCCTGCTCGCTATTAAAGGAAAAAAGACGCAACAAGTGGTGCGCGGCATCGAGGCGGCCCCATGCGAAATCGCTCTTGCGCCAATCCTTGCTGAAGAACGCAGCAAAGTGCTGGAAGCGCACCCCGTACAGCTTCCGATCGCCCATATTGGCGAACTGGTCCTCGAAGAGAGCTCGGCTCATCTTATCCGGACCCAAGCGCAGAAATTCAAAGGTTGGCATTAGGTGTTCGATGACCTTGGATGGGGCAGCGTAAGCTCGAGTGACTACCTCAACTGAGAGACAAGCAGTCACGGCATCCTGCGGGCTGTCCCACGACTTGATGTTGGCAGCCTTAAGCGCATTGACGTAACGTGTCGCTGCCTGTCTCATGATTTCACCCAAGACTCCTGGGATATCAAGACGTGAGAAGCATTCTTGAATGAAAGAAGCAGTCCCTTGATCGGAAAGAACGGCTTCGGGAGTACCCTGCAGTTGAGCGTAATCCTCGAAAGCCTCCATTGCAGCCATTACCGCTCGAAGATGCTCAGTGATGAACTGAGTACCCTCAAGCAAGCGCCCCTGCTGGGCCTCACTTAGGTCATTTCGCATAACATGCCCATGAAGGTGATTACTGAACGCCTGGAGGGCACGTTCAGCCGGGAGGAATCCCCAGCGCCACTGGCTACTCAGTACACCAGTGATCTGGTCCTCATTTTTCAGTGGTACCCAAATTGGACGCCCTGACGAATTGAGGATCTCATCGATTTGATCATCGGTGGGCTCAGGCATCACGGCTAGAGATGTCACTGTCTGGCCATCAGCAAGCCATCTTCGCAAATCATACATTACCGCGCGCGCGCGATTTCTCCGATATTCGGCCAGTTGCGCCAGGGCTAGCTCAGTAAGATGGCTACACAATTTCGAATCGCTGCACGCTCGCTCGAAAAGATCAATGTGAGTATCGCGAACGCTGCTACTCAATCGATCAACGAGCGCTTCGGTGCTGTCCCTGAAATCTGCTTCTTGTGGATATAGAGTGGCATTGAGTGCGATCTTATGCCATGGCGTGCTCTCATTGAATCTCTCCTGCCCCTCGTGTTCTCTATGGCCGGCAGAGGGGACCACGTAGACAAGGACTCGTCTAACAGGAACATCCAACGTGCGGCGCGAGATGGCTTCAAGGACGGGAGCGAAGGGGGCGTTATTCAGCACTCCTCCATCCATGACAAAACCCGATGGGTCATCGAATGACGGTTTAGGGTGTACGCGATATTGAATCATCGAAAAATCGCCTACTGGAGGGAATGCGACTGGAAAGCTTGCAGTGGCACGAGCGGCCTGTACTAGCACTTCGCTATTTGCGGGGATGAAGTCAGTCTTTCGCGTTGATGAGAATTCCCACCTCCCCTTAACTTGCTCATAGACGACGGCATTGTCATCGTGCTGAAATTGATAGAGTCGACGATGGTCGCGTACTGAAAATTCATTTCCAAAACCATCTGCATAAAGACGTGACCGTCCATCAAGGGAGGTGGCTGGGAGGAACAGGGTGACTGGTTTACTGGCGTGCCTGGAGCCAAGACCAATGCTCTCGACTGCTTCCCTGACGCTATTCGAGAAAGATTTCCCGCTGAGGGCACTCGAATCCGGCTTCGGAGAAAGCAATTTTGTAATGGAGGCTGACTCCTCCCACACCTTTCTTAGGTCGGGCAGGGCTGCACCCCTCCCGAGAGCTGTGGCTAGCAGCATGCCGTTCAGGCCGCCGGCTGAGGATCCTGCCACTACGTCGATTGCGACACGTGTGCCGGAGCGCTTGGCAATCTTTTTCCAGGCTTTAAAAACCGCCTGATCGCGGACACTCACAGTATCTTCGCTTGCGTCACCAGATGCTTGACGAAGCAAATCGAGTTCATGGGTGACACCACCCATCCAGACTGCGAGGCTGACTCCTCCGTTGAGGACGAGGGCAAGTCGAGTCTCGTGACCCACAGGAAATGAGCTGTAGTGCATGCTGCCAACCTAAGTTGCATCGGCGCGGCGGTCGCTTGGACTAGTCTGTTTGATCGATCTTGTGACAGCTAATTGAGTGAGCGTTTTCAGAGTGGCCACCGATGGAGTGACGGAGTCGGTGTGCGCAAAGCACAAGGCACCCGTGCCGTTGAGGGAGGTGTTCGACGTCTCAACTCATCAGCGCAGGTGCCTCGTTGGTTCCTCATCCTGCCGCACTCGACCTGCCTCATCCGCTGGTCGAGTGGGTCACCATGCTCATCGTCACCCGTGAGGGTGACCGCCGCTGTAAGCTCCCGCCGCATCAACGCGCGCTCGTCGCTCTGGTGTACCTGTGTAAGCACGACACCCTGGCCCACCTCGCCGCCGACTTCGACATCTCGGTCGGCACCGCCCACGCCTGCACCACGGCGGTGATCGACCTCCTGGCCGCCCGGGCGCCCGGCCTGCTCAAGGTCCTGCGCGGGCACGAACCGGAGTACGTACTGCTCGACGGGACGCTCGGCGAGTGCGACCGCGTGAGCGACGGCCGTGTCGACTACTCGCCCAAGCACCGTCGCCCACGGCTTGAATGTCCAGGTCGTGACAGACCCGACCGGACAGGTGCCGTGGATGTCGCCCGCCTTGCCGGGCCGGTGCCACGACCTGACCGCGGCCCGCACTCACCGGATCATCCGGATCTGCGAGCGCCAAGGCGTCCCCGTCCTCGCCGACCGCGCCTACCAGAGCGCCGGACCCTGGGTCACCACCGGGCGCAGACGACCGCCCGGCGGCCAGTTGTCCCCGACACAGCGCACGATCAACCGGGCACTGAC
>NZ_JBSFZS010000178.1:0-11300 GCF_053600395.1 Streptomyces sp. NPDC005070
CGAGTCGTCGGTCACCTCGCAGCGCAGCACGTCGGTGCGCAGCAGCCGCAGCGAGAGGGGACGGGAGGCGAACCGCACGGCGTTCGTGCCCCACCGCCGTTTTACGTCGCCCCAGCCTGGAGGGCATCCCCACCGTGGGGGCCGTCCTCATGGTGGGGATGACCTGCCTCGCGGCGGGCCGCCTCGACGGGCGGGACCCCTCACCGGAGCGGCCCGGGCCGCGGGGCCCGATGCGATGCCGGCGCGCCTCACCGTCGGGCCTTCGCCGGAGCCAACGCCGGGCCGCGGCACACCGGGGCCCGGCGTTGGCCACTTCGCGTCGGCGGGGCGCTTCCAGCGCGGGCCCCACCGCATCATCGACGGTCGTTGTCGGGGCGCCCTCGACCATGGGGCCGCCTTCGCGGTACCGGGCTGCCTCCGCTGGACTCCCGCCGCAGGGCGGGGGTCAGTTCGCTGCGCCGGGTCGCACACACCAGAGGGCCTCGCCGCAGGGCCGATCGCCGCGCCGCGGCAACGTCGGCCGCGTGGGCCGCTTTCGCGGTGGCGCGTCGGGGGCCGCGTGGGCCGTCCTCCCCGGAGCGGTTCGCCGTCCCCGGAGGGGTTCGCTGCGTCCCCGGAGGGGCCGTCCTCCCCGCACGGGGTCGTCCTCCCCGCAGGGAGCCGCCCTCCGCATACGGGTTGGTTCCGTCCGCGGTGGAGGGTGCGGGTGGGTGGGGTCAGGCGCGGACCTCGATCGTGCGGGCGAGGCGGTCGTGGAGGCCTCGGCCGTCGCGGTCCCAGATCAGGGCCGGGACGGCCACGCACAGGAGCGCGGTGCGCAGCACTACACGCAGCGGGTTCAGCCGGCCGCCGCCCTCGGGCACGACGCGCAGACCCAGCAGCCGCTTGCCCGGAGTGAAGCCGACGGTACCGACCGTCAGGACCCCGAGAACGAAGAAGACGAGCAGGGCCCAGTTCCCCGTAGCCTGGCCATAGCCGTCGGTGAGCAGCCCGTATGCGATCAGGAGGCACAGGCCCCAGTCGACGGCGAGGGCGCCCAGACGGCGGCCCGGGCGGGCGATCGAGCCCGGTCCGTGCTCCGGCAGACCGAGCTGTTCGCCCCGGTATCCGAAGTCGACTCCGGCTTCCTCCGCCGCCGCGCGGGGGCCGGAGAGCCACGATCCGATTGCTTGCCTGTTGTCCACCCGTCCAAGGTACTGTGCCCGTTTTGCCATACGGACATGAGGGGCCCGCCGGGCCGAGGTCGGTTAACTTGGGCGAAACAAATGGGTCACGCTGGAGAAATCCCCCGTCCCTATGGTCGGCCCCAGCGTGTGCCACCGCACTGGCCGCACGAACGAACTACCACCCCGGTCCACTGTGGGCGGGAGTAGGAGGAGCTGGATGTTCCAGAACGCCGACGAGGCCAAGAAGTTCATCGCGGACGAGGACGTCAAGTTCGTCGATGTCCGCTTCTGCGACCTGCCGGGTGTGATGCAGCACTTCACGATCCCGGCCGAGGCCTTCGACCCGACCGAGGAGCTCGCCTTCGACGGCTCCTCCATCCGCGGCTTCCAGGCCATCCACGAGTCCGACATGGCGCTCCGCGCCGACCTGTCCACCGCGCGCGTCGACCCCTTCCGCCGCGACAAGACGGTCAACATCAACTTCTTCATCCACGACCCGATCACGGGCGAGCAGTACTCCCGTGACCCGCGCAACGTGGCCAAGAAGGCCGAGGCCTACCTCGCGTCGACCGGCATCGCCGACACCGCGTACTTCGGTCCCGAGGCCGAGTTCTACGTGTTCGACAGCGTGCGCTTCAAGACCGCCGAGAACGAGTCCTTCTACCACATCGACTCCGAGGCCGGCGCCTGGAACACCGGTGCCCTCGAGGACAACCGCGGCTACAAGGTCCGCTACAAGGGCGGCTACTTCCCGACCCCGCCGGTCGACCACTTCGCCGACCTGCGTGCCGAGATCTCCCTGGAGCTGGCCAACTCCGGCCTCCAGGTCGAGCGCCAGCACCACGAGGTGGGCACCGCCGGCCAGGCCGAGATCAACTACAAGTTCAACACGCTGCTCGCCGCGGCCGACGACCTCCAGCTCTTCAAGTACATCGTGAAGAACGTCGCCTGGCGCAACGGCAAGACCGCGACCTTCATGCCGAAGCCGATCTTCGGCGACAACGGCTCGGGCATGCACGTCCACCAGTCGCTGTGGAGCGGCGGCTCCCCGCTGTTCTACGACGAGGCTGGCTACGCCGGCCTGTCGGACATGGCCCGCTACTACATCGGCGGCATCCTCAAGCACGCCCCGTCGCTGCTGGCCTTCACCAACCCGACGGTGAACTCGTACCACCGCTTGGTCCCCGGCTTCGAGGCCCCGGTCAACCTGGTGTACTCGCAGCGCAACCGCTCCGCGGCCATGCGTATCCCGATCACGGGCTCGAACCCGAAGGCCAAGCGCGTCGAGTTCCGCGCGCCCGACTCCTCCGGCAACCCGTACCTGGCGTTCGCGGCCCTGCTGATGGCCGGTCTGGACGGCGTCAAGAACAAGATCGAGCCGGCCGAGCCGATCGACAAGGACCTCTACGAGCTGGCTCCCGAGGAGCACGCGGGCGTGGCCCAGGTCCCGACCTCGCTCCCGGCCGTCCTCGACTCGCTGGAGCGCGACCACGAGTTCCTGCTCGCGGGCGACGTCTTCACGTCCGACCTGATCGAGACGTGGATCGACTACAAGCGCACGAACGAGATCGCGCCGCTCCAGCTCCGTCCGCACCCGCACGAGTTCGAGCTGTACTTCGACGTGTAAGCCCGTCGGTCCAGCCGCACACGTCTCGGCCGCGTCCTTCCTCCGGGAGGGGCGCGGCCGACGCGTTTCTCCCCCTCGGGCGACGGGCGCGGGACCGCGCGCCACGGGGACGTTCTTTGCCCGCCGCGGGGCCTATCGGCACCAGTTCATGGGGAACCGCGGGCGCACAATGGAGAGCGGGACGAGTGCCCGACTGCGGGGTGGTGCGAGATGCGGAGCCGATTCCGGAACGACCGGGAGCTGACCGTGCGCATGACGGTCACGCTCTTCCTGCTCGGATTGCTGTACGTGGCCTTCGTCGCCGCGTTGATCGTGTTGCTGAAGTCGTGGGTGCTGGTCGTCGTGATCGCGGCCGGGCTCCTCATCGCGCAGTACTGGTTCTCGGACCGGATCGCGCTGTACGCCATGCACGGACGGATCGTGGAGCGGGAGGAGTATCCCCAGCTCCACGGCGTCGTCGACCGGCTGTGCGCCGTGGCCGACATGCCCAAGCCGCTCGTCGCCGTCTCGGACATCGACATGCCGAACGCGTTCGCCACGGGGCGCAACGCCGACCACGCCGTGCTGTGCGTGACCACCGGGCTGCTGCGCCGTCTGGAGCCCGACGAGCTGGAGGGCGTCCTCGCGCACGAGCTGTCGCACGTGGCGCACAAGGATGTCGCCGTGATCACCGTGGCGTCCTTCCTCGGAGTGCTCGCCGGGCTGATCGTGCGGTTCGCGTTCTACTCCCAGCTCTTCGGCGGGCGGGGCCGCAAGGACCAGAACACCGTCGCGATCTTCATGGCGGTGATGGCGGTGTCCGCGGCCGTGTACGCCATCAGTTTCATGCTGATCAGGGCGCTCTCCCGGTACCGCGAACTGGCCGCCGACCGTTCCGCGGCCCTGCTCACCGGCCGCCCCTCGGCGCTGGCGTCCGCGCTGACCAAGGTGACCGGTGACATCGGCCGGATCCCGACGAAGGACCTGCGGACCGCGCAGGCCTTCAACGCCTTCTACTTCACCCCCGCGCTCGGCGCCCAGCCGGGCATCGCCAACCTGTTCTCGACCCACCCGAGCCTGGAGCAGCGGCTCGGACAACTGGCCCGCATCTCCGCCGAGCTGGGCGAGCCCGCGGTGCCGGACGCGGGCGCCCCGACTCCCGGAGAGGCTCTGTGACCGCATGGGGTTCCTGGACATCCTGCTCGGCCGCAGCAAGCCCGCCGCACCCGACCTCGACCGGCTCTTCGGACTGCCGTCGGCGGCCGTGACCCTCCAGGCGGCGGCCGGGTTCACCCCGACCGGCACCGGGGCGGTGTGCTTCGCGTCCGTGGAGGGCGCGGCCTTCGCCGAGGCGCACCGGGAGGTGCGGGAGCTGCTGGACGCGGACACCGGGCGGACGGGCTCCCCGGTGGAAGTCGGCCGGGACGAGTACGGCTACTCGTGGCTGGTCTCCCGCCGCGCCCCCGACGACCTGCCGGCGCTGGTGAGCGATCTGCACGCGGTCAACAGCTCGCTGGAGGGCACCGGCTTCGGTCCTCAGCTCCTGTGTTCCGTGGTGGCCTTCGAGGACGCCGGGAAGCGGCGGCTCGGCCTGGTCTACCTCTACAAGCGCGGGACCTTCTATCCCTTCGCGCCGCTCGCCGGCGAGGGCGAGCGGCGCGACAACGCACTCGAACTCCAGGTCAAGGCGGCCCTGGCCGACGACCTGCGGGTCGAACAGGACCTCGCCCGCTGGTTCCCGGTCTGGGGCGCCCCCGGACTCTGACCGACTGCACCCCGCCCCATATCCCTATAAAGTCGTACGAAATCGACTCAAGGGGTGCCCTCATGAGCAATCTGTTCGTCGTCGCCTACAACGATGTCGCCACGGCGAGCCAGGTGCGCGACAAGCTGTTCGAGCTCTCGAAGCAGCATCTCGTCGAGCTGGAGGACGCGGTCGTCGTCGAGCGGAGCGAGGACGGCAGGATCAAGCTGCACCAGGCGGTCAGCCACACGGCCGTCGGAGCGGCCGGCGGCGCGCTGTGGGGCGGTGTCATCGGGCTGCTCTTCCTGGCGCCGCTGCTCGGCGCGGCGGTGGGGGCGGCGGCCGGTGCCGCCGGAGGCGCCGTCACGGACACCGGCATCAACGACAAGTTCATGAAGGATCTCAGCCAGAATCTGCGGCCGGGCGCGGGTGCGCTGTTCGTCCTCGTCAAGCAGGCGGCCGGGGACAAGGTGATCCCTCAGATCGCCCAGTTCGGCGGCCAGTTGGTGCAGACCTCGCTGAGCCAGGAGCAGGAGGACCACCTGCGTGAGGCGGTCGCGGCGGCCCAGGCGAAGTCGGCCGCCTCCGGCACGAGTACGGGCACGGCCCAGGCCCCGGCTTCCGGCGCCGGCTCCGAAGGCACACCCGCCTCGGCCGCGGCCGGCACCACCGGGCCGGACGCGAACGGCACTCCCGCCGCTTCCTGAGCGACCCGCCCTCTCCCGCCGACCGGTCGTGCCCGAAGGGAAGTTGTTCAGCCACTCCCGCCTCGGGGGCGGTGCGGCCGACGTGCGTGAATAGGCGGATGTTCTCCCCTTTCACGCACGACCACGACGGTGAACGACTGAGCTGCGTCGGCAGCCGCGGCGACGACGCCGGCGACGGCGCGGTGACCGCCGTCCTGCTGCACGGCGCGGGCAGCGGCAGCAAGGGGCGGCTGCTCCCGCTGCTCGGCGACTTCGCGGCCCGCGGCTGCGCGGGACTCGCGTTCGACTTCTCCGGACACGGTGAAAGCACCGGCACATTGGGCGAGTTGAGCCTCCGGCTGCGTTTCGAGCAGGCCGTGTCGGTGATCGACGCGACGGTCCCGGCGGACGCCCCGCTGATCCTGGTCGGGTTCAGCATGAGCGGCCAGACGGTCGCCGATCTCGCACGGCATTACGGGAAACGCGCGGTGGCGCTCGTCCTGTGCGCGCCCGCGGTGTACGCCGCCGAGGCCTGGCCGCTTCCGTTCGAGGACCCGGAGAGCGTCCCGCGGCAGGACGGCCCGGTGGCGCAGAGCCGCTTCAGCCGGATCATCCGCACCCCGGAGAGCTGGCGGCGGACGTCCGCGCTCGACGTGCTGCGGGCCTACGAGGGCCGGGCCGTGCTCGCCGTACCGGCCGCCGACGCGATCATCCCGCCCGCCGTGACAGAGGCCGTCACCGACGCGCTCTCCGCCCGCGCCGACCTCACGCGCCTCGAACTGCCCGACGCCGATCATTTCCTGGGTCTCTGGTTCCGCGACCACGCCGAGGACCGGCGCCGCCTCGTGGACCTCGCGCTCACCGGGCTCGGGTCCCCGGTCCGTCCGGCCGGCGGCGCCTGAGCGGCCGGCGGCCTCAGACCCCCGGGGCCGCCGGGACCACGCCCGCGATGACCGCCGCGCCCAGCGCCGCGTGGTCGGTGGCGTTGCGGTCCGTGTAGCGCAGCGCGAAGTCCGCCACGGCACGCTCGAAGGTGTCGGCGCCGCCGAGATAGGCGGCGATCGCGACACGGTCGCCGGAGCGGGCGTGCGCGCGGGCCAGCGCGGTGCCGCACAGCCGGGCGTAGGCGCGCAGTTCGCCCGGACTCATACCGGCGATCTCCGCGGACCCCTTCGTGTCGTGGAGCTGGCGCCAGTAGAACGCGCGTCCCTCGGGGCCGGTCGTCCAGCCGAGGAAGGCGTCACCGGCGGCCTGCATCAGCCGCTGGCCGGCGACGACCCGGCGCCCGGGATGAACGTACGGGCCGCTGGGCAGGTGCTCTTCGAGCACGGACCGTCCCGCCTGCTTGATCTGGAGGAACAATGGGTCGTCGGCGTCCCGCCCGGCGAGCAGCACGATGAAGCAGCGGGTGCCGACACTGCCCACGCCGACGGTCTTGCGGGCCGCGTCGACGAACCGGTAGCGGTCGAGGAGCAGCCGTCGTTCCTCGGGGAGCGTGGAGCGGTAGTCGCTGAAGATCTTGCGGAGCGAGGCCATGTCCATGGCTCCGGCCGGTTCCAGCAGGGGCGGATCGTGGACGATGCGGCGGCGTCCGCCGACGGTCTCGGTGAGTTTGCCGAGCGCCTGGAGGCTGGTGCGGCGGCGGACCCGGGTGAGGGTGGCCTCCGTGCGCCGGCGACGGCGTCCCGAGCGGACCAGCGGCAGCAGCAGATCTGCGTCGATGTGCTGGTACCAGACGGCCAGTTCGCCCTGCCGGGCCAGTCGCCGCACGGCCTCGCGGTACTGCCCGGCGGCGGCTCGTGCCGCGCCGAGGACGTGCTCCTCCTTGTGCCCGTTCTCCCGGCCCGCGACCGCGACGCTGGCCGCGAGCCGTTTGACGTCCCACTCGAAGGGCCCGGGGAAGGTCTCGTCGAAGTCGTTGAGGTCGAAGAGCAGGGGGCGTTCCGGGGCGGCGTACAGCCCGAAGTTCAGCAGGTGGGCGTCGCCGCAGAGCTGGACGGTGAGGCCGGTGTGGGGCTGGGCGGCCAGGTCGGCCGCCATGACGGCGGCGCCTCCGCGCAGGAACGCGAGCGGTGAGGCCGCCATCCGGGCGTAGCGGATCGGCAGCAGTTCCGGGAGCCGGTCCCTGCCCTGCGCCTGGAGGAGGCCTACGGGGTCGGGGCGGTCCGCGGCGGGGATCCAGGTGCCGTGCGCGGACCGGGGCACCCGTTTGCGGGCCGCCCGGCCCAGGGCGGCCCGGTCCGCGGTGGTGGCCGTGACACTGTTGCGGAGCACGGCCGTCAGTGCCTCGCGGCGCGGGCGACGTCGGTCTTGACGTCGCCGGTGAGGGAGCGGTTGCTGCGGGCGGTGCCGTCCTTGGAGGCGTTTCCCGCGACGTCGTTCACCGTCACGACGGTCGTGTCGAGGAGGTTGCCGCTCTGGTCGCGGAAGTCGACCTGGACGACGTACGACTTCGCCGCGGAGGTGGGATTGGTCGCCGTCACCTTGACCGTGGCGCGCCCGTCGGAGTCGGGGCTCGCGGTCCCGTCGATCTTCACCTCGTCCATGGCGTCCGCGCCGCCCTTGAACTCGTCGAACTTCCGGCCGGCCTCCGCGGTCGCGGAGGCGAGGGCGTCACCGGCCTCGGTGGCGGCGGACGCGGCCTCGGAGACGGCGGAAGCGGCCTTGGACGCGGCGGACGCGGCCTTGGACGCGGTACTGGAGGGGCTGCTGTCGTCGGAGCAGGCGGTCAGTTGCGCGGCCAGGGCCGCCACCACGGACACGGCCAGGATCAGCCGGACCGGTCCTCGTATGCCGTCCCTGCGCTGCATCGTCTCTCCCCACGTGGTCCTGGTGCGCCTCCGGATCCCGCTTCCTCGCGGTGGCCCCAGTCAAGGCCGCGGGCAGGTCCGCCGCATGCCCGGCTGCGTCCAACGGGTGAACCCCGCCCCGTGAGGGGCGAACGTTCGACAGGATGAGGAACGCGGAGTACGGAGCACGGAGCGACCGGACGGAGACGACGTGACGGGGAAGCCGCGGCACATCGGGGTGACGGAGCGGCGGGCACGGCTCGGGCTGCGGCAGCGGCTCGCGGGCGCCGCACGGGGCGCGACCCCCGAGGAGGTGGCGGACTCCCTGGTCGCACTGCACGGCACCGACCCGGCGACGGTGTACCTGGCGGTGGGCGCGCGTCTCGCGGACGCCCGGAAGACGGTGGCCCAGGTGGAGCGGGCGCTGTACGAGGACCGTTCACTCGTACGCATGCACGGCATGCGGCACACCGTGTTCGTGTTCCCCAGCGCTCTGGCGGCCGTCGTGCACGCCTCGACGGCGCTGGACATCGCCGCGAAGGCCCGTGCCGCGCTGGTCAAGGACATGGCCGCCGGAAGCGGCGGGCGGCTGACCGAGGAGTGGCTCGACGAGGTCGAGGCGTCCGCGCTGGCCGCGCTGGCCCGGCGGGGCGAGGCCACGGTGAACGAACTCGGCGGGGACGAGCCGCGGTTGAAGGAGCAGTTCGCCTACGCGGCCGGGAAGAGCTACGAGGGTGTGCACACCGTGTCGTCCCGCCTGATGCGGGTGCTGGGGGTCGAGGGACGGGTGGTGCGGGGACGTCCGCTCGGATCCTGGACGTCGACGCAGTTCCGCTGGGCGATCGCGCCGCCGCATGCCGAGCTCCCGCCCGCCGAGGCCCGCTCCGAGCTGCTGAACCGCTGGCTCATGGTGTGCGGGCCCGCCACCGAGGCCGACCTGAAGTGGTGGACGGGGTGGAAGGTCACCGACGTACGGCGGGCGCTGGCGGCGAGCGGGGCGGTCGCCGTCTCGCTCGACGACGGGCTCACGGGGTATGTGGCGGCGGGCGACGACGGCCCCGTCGACGAGCCGGGCGCGCCCTGGGCCGCCCTGCTGCCCGCCCTCGATCCGGCGCCCATGAGCCGGCCGGAGCGGGACTGGTTCCTCGAACCGTCCCTGCGGCCCGCCCTCTTCGACCGCAGCGGCAATGTCGGGCCGACGGTGTGGTGGGACGGACGGGTGGTCGGCGGGTGGGCGCAGCGGCCCGACGGCGAGATCGTCTGGCGGCTGCCGGCCGGTCAGGGCGTCGGCCGCGAAGCCCGGGAAGCGATCGCCGCGGAGGCCGAACGCCTTCGGGCGTGGGTGGGCGACACCCGGATCACACCCCGCTTCCGGACCCCCCTGGAGCGGGAGTTGTCGGCGGAGTAGGGCCCTGCGCCGGCACCTCGGTCGGCGCCGGTGCCGGACTCGGGATCGGTGCCGGACTCGGGATCGGTGCCGGACTCGGGATCGGTGCCGGGTGCTCCCGCGCGGGGCGGGGCACCCGGCACCCTCAGGGTCGCGCCCGGACTCTCAGCGCGCGTACCTCATCAGGGCACGCACCATGTGGCACGTGGTGTCCGACGGCGGGTGCACGCCGATGAGTCGCGCGGTGCTGCGGATCTTCTCGTCGCGGGCCTGGTTCGGCACGTAGACGCCGGAGTCGAGCAGGGCTATGGCGATGCGCATCGCCTTGAGCCGGCGGTTGTGCGTGACGTACCAGTCGCGGGGGCGCCCCGGCGGGAGCGGGCGCTTCTCCACGGGTTCGTACGGCAGATCCAGCGGGACCGCCGTCTTGGATGTGGACTGGGTGGGCAGCGGCTTCAGTGCGGCAGCGGGCACAGGCATCCTCCTGTCGCGGTCAGGGCGCCGTCCGGACCCCCCGGCGACACCCTCGAACACTGCTTCTATTCTACCGCCGCGCACTGACAATAGCCGCTGGCCACAGGGGCTTTGGGGGTGCCGTGACAGCAGTACCCGAGGGGGTCTGCCGTAACGTGTGCGGCATGGAGATCTGGATCAATCCGGCCTGTTCGAAGTGCCGCAGCGCGATCAGCCTGCTCGACGCCGAGGGCGCCGAGTACACCGTCCGCCGCTACCTGGAGGACGTGCCCTCCGAGGACGAGATCCGGGACGTCCTCGACCGTCTCGGCCTCGAACCGTGGGACATCACGCGGACCGGTGAGGCCGAGGCGAAGGAGCTCGGGCTCAAGGACTGGGCGCGGGACGCCGGTTCACGGGACCGGTGGATCAAGGCACTGTCCGGGCACCCGAAGCTCATCCAGCGGCCGATCATCACCGCGGAGGACGGAACGGCACTGGTGGGCCGCACGGAGGAGGCCGTACGGGAGGCCCTGTCCCGGTAGCCGGGCCGCTCTCCCCAACTTCCGTGTGATCCAGGTTACTTAAGTGAATGCCGTAACCGTTGAGTAACCGCGTTCGGGATCTCGTACATAGCGACGTAACGCTCCCCCACTCTCTGGAGGCGCGCATGTCGCGTAGGAGAACTCTCAGCACGAAGAAGAAGATCGCCCTGCTGGTCAGCGCGGCGACTGTGGCCGGCGGCGGGGCCTTCGCCCTGGCCGCCACCTCGAACGCGGCCTCCGTGCAGACCGCTCAGACCTCGGTGGCGTGCCAGGGTCTGGCCACCGCGCTCGGCAACAACCAGAAGTTCATCGCGGACCAGAAGGCCCACCCCGACTCCCAGTCGGCGGCCAGAATCGCGAACCGCGATGCGGTCATCGCGCAGATCAAGGTTCAGCAGCAGGCGTCGGGCTGCGCTGTCGGGGAATCGGCTCAGGACTCCCAGACCGGCCAGCAGAACGCCCAGCAGCCCGCGCAGTCCGCGCCGGCCCAGGCCGCCCCCGCGGCTCCGGCGCAGAGTGCCCCCGCGAACAACGCGGGCGGCGGTGCCGCGACCGGGCAGCAGGTCTGCAACGGATCGACCGTCACGCTCTCCGGCGAGGGCGGCGCACCGGCCGCGTCCAGCAACCAGTTCCCGGCCGGGACGAAGCTGAAGGTCACCAACCTGGACAACAACAAGTCCACGACCGTTCAGGTCACCTCGGTGTCCGGCAGTTGTGCCCTGCTGAACAACGCGGCCTTCGAACAGGTCCGGGAGCCGGGCAAGTTCCTGATCCGCCGGGCCCGCATCGAGAAGGTGGGATAGCGGCGGGCAGAACGCAGCGAAAGCCCTGCCGTCGCCGACCACGGGGCCGGGGGGGGCCGGACGTGCACTATGACCCAGCGCGGCCCCCCCACCTCGAACACCCAAATGAACAACACCCCTA
>NZ_JBSFZS010000179.1:0-11280 GCF_053600395.1 Streptomyces sp. NPDC005070
TCCTCGGGGGCCTTGCCGCCAGGTCGGCGGGTCGCACCGAACGCGACCAGCACTGCGTTCTTGAACGCGATCTCCTCCTGAGCACGGGAGAAGAACTCGGTGTCGCGGGGGTTGGCGCCCGGCCATCCGCCTTCGATGAAGCCCACGCCGAAGTGGTCCAATGCCGGGCGATGGCCAGCTTGTCCGCGAGCGTGAGGTTGATGCCTTCATGACGGCGACCGCCTGCCGTACGTCAGCCGCACGACTACCCTGCCCGGACGGCCAGCACGTCAGTCGCCGGGCTACTCGCTCTGGCGTGGCACTGTCATCTGTGGACGAGCTGGTCGTCCTCCGCCGGGTGGGGCAGCCAGGAGACACTGAATGTCACGCTGGTGGAACCTGAGCTGAAGTCGGCGTCGGCGTCGCCGGCGATGTCTCCGGCCCGTGACGCCACCCCGCACGCCTGCACGGTGCCCGCGCAAGCCTCTCTTTCCCGCCGATGCCCCCGCATTGCAGCCCCGCCACCCTGACGGCGGCACGGGCGCGGCGGCCCCGCCGACGCGCAACCGGCTTGGTACGCGCTCTGATCCCCGCCAGCGTCCGCGCCGCCCATCCCGCCCTCCTTCTCCTCAACTCCAGCCAGGGCATGGGCAAAAGCGGCCGCAAAGGGGATGTCACAGGCCTGACCACGTCTGCATGGTGGGGTGACCTGCACGGATTCCGCGATGTGGGCGAGGCTCGCGCAAGAGAAGTCGCAAGAGATCTCGCAGGAGACGCGGCAAGCATTCATGCAAGAGATGGTGTCGCGAGGCATATCCACCTTGCGGTTCGAACGACGATTCCGTCGGGCCGTGGGGTCCTCACACGGCTCTGATCGACGCCCAGGACGAACGCTGTCAGGTCCGCGCAGGTCTGTGGACTCTCTCCCCCGGGGCCGGGATCTCAAGGATGCGGCGGATCTCGCCTGGCTGCGTGCGAGCCAGCGCGAATGGGGCGGCGCTGATAGTCGCCCGCACGTACTGGAGCGGCCGCGCTCCGGGCGGTGTCCTCAGTCCCGGGGCGCGACCCAGTCTCACGAGTGCAAGACGGTCGACGCCACCAGCCAGACGCCGCCGGATTCCCATGCCCGCGCACCGTCAGATGCAGAACCCGATCAACGGCGAGCAAGTCGCGGTCGGGGAAGCCGGCAGGTGCACCAACTCCATCCCCCGCCGACCAGAGCTGTCCCCCGGCACCGCCGGTGTGCCGGCGTCGGCCCAGCTGATCAGCACCTCCCGCACACCGGGGGGAACCTCAGCCCGCAAATGTTCTGCGATTTGTCTGTCGCCGCGTTCCGCGCGCAGACACAAGACACGCAGACAAGATCGCCCGCACCGACACACGCCGCACAGGAGCGCCGCAGCGGGCACAGCGACGGATCCTGACAGCATCGGCCTGTCGGTCGCGGACGCCTCCCACCTCCTGTGGATATCACGCCCTGTTGAGCTCGTTCAGACGTATTCCGCCGCCGCGTCCAGCAGCCAGTCCGTCAGGTAGCCGGCAAAGGACGAACGGACCAGTACCCAGAATCCGGCCTTGGGTTCGTCCCTGGCGACCAGCACGATCTGTGTGCGGGCCAGGGTGGTCTGGGCGCAGCACCCGGCTCCGAAGACACGCGGGTGGAGATCCAGGGGGCAGCCATGTGCCAGCAGGTCACGGGCGCGTGGACCCGTGACAAGGAGGGTGGTGCGCTGGGCGGAGACGTCGGTGACAGCCACGGGCTCGTCGCCACTCGCCGTCCTGATCCGGCTCTCCAAATCCCGCTGACCGCCGGTCGGGCCCACCACCAGCCATTCGTCGGGGCCCAGCCACACAGCGGTCAGCTCGCCGGCGCGTACGACGGTGTCGGGTTCGAGGGGCAGTTGGAGGCCCAGCGCGAGCCCGACGGCGTCCGCTGCCGCTCCCTTGGCGTCGAGCCGGACGTTGACCTGGGCCAGGAAGGGGAGTTCGGCCAGCCGGACCGCGCCCCCGGAGGTGCGCGTCGCGGCGGCCAGGCGGTCCGCGGCATGCGACAGGGGACTGCGGCGCGGGATGGTAAGGGCGGTGTCAGCCATCGCGGCGGGCTCCCTCGGGGTCGTAGAGGACGGGGCTTGCGACGGTCACCGAAACCAGCCGGTCGCCCACGGGGGCGTAGAGCCGCTCGCCGATGCGGTCCCGGCCGCCCTTGACCAGGGCGAGGGCGAAGGTCCGGCCGAGCGCCGCGCTGCGGTAACTGGAGGTGACGTGGCCGAGCATCGGGACGGGCGGGGCGGGCAGCACGCTGTCTGCAACCAGCTGCGTGCCTTCGGGGAGGAAGGTGCCCGGATCCTCCGGGAGCAGACCGACCAGGTGCTTGCGGTCGGGGCGGACGGCGTCGGCGCGGGCGTAGGAGCGCTTGCCGATGAAGTCGGGCTTCTTCTTCGACACCGCCCAGCTCATGCCGAGGTCGTGCGGAGTGACGGTGCCGTCGGTGTCCTGGCCGATAATCGGGTAGCCCTTCTCCGCGCGCAGGACGTGCATGGTCTCGGTGCCGTACGGGGTGATGCCGAACGGGGCACCGGCCTCGAACAGCGCCTCCCACAGGGCGAGCGCCTCCCACGGTGACACATTGATCTCATAGGCCAGTTCGCCGGAGAAGCTGATCCGGCACACCCGGGCCTCGACGCCCGCGACGGTCGTGTCCCGCCACGCCATGAACGGGAAGCTGTCGTTGTCCACCGCCAGCGCCGGCGCGAGCGTCCCCAACACCTCGCGGGAACGGGGGCCGACCAGGGCGACGGTGGCCCACTGTTCCGTGACGGAGGTGCAGTGGACGCGCAGCCCGGGCCATTCGGTCTGCAGCCATTCCTCCATCCAGTCCAGTACGGCGGCCGCGTTGCCCGTCGTCGTGGTGACCAGGAAGCGGTCCTGGGCAAGGCGGATGACGGTGCCGTCGTCGAAGATCATGCCGTCCAGGTGGCACATGACGCCGTAGCGGATCATGCCGACCTTCAGGGTACTCATCATGTTGGTGTAGAGCCGGTCCAGGAAGACGGCGGCGTCCGGGCCCTGTACGTCGATCTTGCCGAGGGTGGAGGCGTCCATGAAGGCGACGCCGTCGCGGGCGGCGGCGCACTCGCGCAGCACGGCGGTCTCCATGTCCTCGCCGTCCTGCGGGTAGTGCCAGGGCCGCTTCCACTGACCGACGTTCTCGAACAGGGCGCCGTACATGACGTGCCAGTCATGCAGAGCGGTCGTACGGATCGGGTCGTGCAGTGCGCCGCGGTCGCGGCCCGCGAGCGTGGCGAAGGAGACCGGCGTGTAGGGCGGGCGGAACGTCGTCGTACCGAGGGCCGAGACGTCCACGCCGAGCAGTTCCGCGACGACGCCGCTGGCCAGGACCCCGGATGTCTTGCCCTGGTCGTTGGCGGTGCCGGCCGTGGTGTAGCGCTTGGTGTGCTCGACCGAGCGCAGACCTGCGCCGGTGGCGCGGGTCAGGTCGTCGATGGTGACATCACGCTGGAGGTCGACGAAGCGGGGTGCGCCGGCGGCGCCGGGGACGAGGAAGACCTGCATGGCCGGAGAGTGCGGCTCGGCGGCCACGTCGGGAAGGCGGGGCGCCTCGGAGGCGTAGCCCTCGGCCTCGATCGCGCGGGCACCGGCGGCCGCGCCCTGCGCGAGGGCCCGGGCCAGGTCGAGGACGCCGTTCGCGCTGCCCGCGACCTCGACGGCCTGGCGGCAGGTGCCGGGGAGGAAGGAGCCGAGTGTGTCGTCGTAGCGCAGCTTTCCGCCCGCCTGGCTGAACAGGTGCGCTACGGGATTCCAGCCGCCGGAGACCAGCAGCAGGTCGGCGGCGAACTCCCGGGTCCCTGCCGACTCCCCGTACGGAGCGGCCGTCACGGCGGTGAGCCGCCGGGCGCCTTCGGTGCCGACCACGGCGTGTCCGCTCAGCACCTCGATCCCGGACTCCCGGGCACGGCGCGCCCACTCCCCCGGCTCGGGCCGGGTGTCGACGATCGCCGCGACTTCCACGCCCGCCGCCGCGAGATCCAGCGCGGCGGCGTAGGCGCTGTCGTTGGTGGTGAAGACGACGGCGTGGCGGCCGGGAAGGACGCCGTGGCGGTTGACGTAGGCGCGGGCCGAGGCGGCCAGCATCACACCGGGGCGGTCGTTGTCCGCGAAGGCCAGCGAACGCTCGTGGGCGCCGGTGGCGAGCACGACGCGACGGGCGCGGATGCGCCAGACACGCTCGCGGGAGACATGCTCCGGGGACTCGGCGCCGAGGTGACTGGTGCGGCGCTCGACGGCGAGGAGGTGGTTGTCGTCGTAGTGGCCGAAGACCGTGGTGCGACGCAGCACGCGCACTTCGGGCGCGGCTTCGAGGAGCGCGCCGATCTCTTCCGCCCAGTCGAGGAGTTTGCCCGACCCCAGCAGACTGCCGCCCAGCTCCGGCTGGTCGTCGGCGAGGATGACGCGCGCTCCGCTGCGCGCGGCGGCTGCCGCGGCGGCGAGTCCGGCCGGTCCGGCGCCGACCACGAGCAGGTCGCAGTGCGCGTGGACGGCGTCGTAGCGGGCGGGGTCCGGTTCGGTGGCGAGGCGTCCCTGACCGGGCAGACTGCTCGCCACCAGACCGTCGTACAGTTCGACGGTCGTCGCGGGCAGCATCGGTTCGGGGAAGGGTGCCTCGATCTGGATGACGGCGTTGGGCTCCTCGACACCGGCCGAGAAGATGCCGCGCGGGCGGCCGAGCTTGATACTCGTGCCGGCCTCGATGACGCCGTTGGCGAGGAGGGCGGAGGCGAGGGTGTCGCCGCGGAAGCCCTCGTACTCCGTACCGTCGAAGGTGAAGCGGAGGCGCTCACCGCGGTGGACTCGGCCGCCGGTGGGCAGCCGGAACGGTTGGGTGGCGACGGGAGTGGTTTCTTCCCCAAGCCCGCCCCTTCCCGAAACTGGGGCTGCCGCCCCAGACCGCGCGGGGTCCGTCGACGACTGCGGGTCCCTGGGTCGGTTGTGCCCACCTGATCCGCCCTGCAGGACGCCTGCCCACAACCCAGGCCGGGTGGAATTGTCCGGCGCCGGCTCGCCCGCGCGGTACACGGAGAGAATCTCGTTCGTCGCCGTGTCGCGCACCGCGTTGAACCAGCGGCGGCATCCGGCCGCGTGGCTCCAGCGTTCGGCGAACGGGCCCTTGGGGTTATCGCGGAAGAAGAGGTAGCGCGCCCACTCCTCGTCGGTCAGGGCGGCGGAGTCCTCGGGATAGGGCAGGTGTGCCTGGCCGCCGTAGTGGAACTCGGCCTCGTCACGGGGCCCGCACCAGGGGCATGGGATGAGCAGCATGGGTTCGGCTCCCTAGTGGGCCACCGCGGCCGCGCCGTGCTCGTCGACGAGCGCGCCGGTGGTGAAACGGTCGAGCGAGAAGGGGGCGTTGAGGTGGTGAGGGGTGTCGTGGGCGATCGTGTGGGCGTAGACCCAGCCGACGCCCGGGGTGGCCTTGAATCCGCCGGTGCCCCAGCCGCAGTTCAGGTAGAGGTTGTCGACCGGGGTGAGTCCGACGATGGGTGAGGCGTCGGGGCTGACGTCGACGATGCCGCCCCAGGTGCGCAGCACATGGGCGCGGGCGAAGACCGGGAAGAGTTCCAGGGCGGCGGACATCTGCTCTTCGATGATGTGGAAGGCGCCGCGCTGGGTGTAGGAGTTGTACGAGTCGATGCCCGCGCCCATCACCAGCTCGCCCTTGTGGGCCTGGCTGACGTACACATGGACCGCGTTGGACATGACGACCGTCGGGTGCACCGGTTCGAGGAGCTCGGAGACGAGCGCCTGCAACGGGTGGCTCTGCAGCGGCAGTTCGATGCCGGCCATGGCGGCGAGCACCGAGGTGTGGCCGGCCGAGCAGAGCGCCACCTTCCCCGCCGCGATCGGGCCGAGCGTCGTCTGCACTCCTACGACCCGGCCGCCGACGATGTCCAGGCCCGTGACCTCGCAGTTCTGGATGATGTCGATGCCGGCCGCGTCGGCGGAGCGGGCCAGGCCCCAGGCGACATGGTCGTGTTTGGCGATGCCGGCGCGCGGCTGGTAGGTGCCGCCCATGACCGGATAGCGCACGTCGGGCGAGATGTTGACGATCGGGCAGACGTCCTTGACCTGCCGCTCGTCGAGCCATTCGGCATCCACTCCGTTGAGCCGGTTCGCCTCGACACGGCGCACGCTGTCCCGGACGTCCTGGAGGCTGTGGGCGAGGTTGAGCACACCGCGCTGGGAGAAGAGGATCGGGTAGTCGAGCTCCTCCTCCAGTCCCTCCCACAGCTTGAGCGCGTGCTCGTAGATCCCGGCGCTCTCGTCCCACAGGTAGTTGGAACGGATGATCGTGGTGTTGCGGGCCATGTTGCCTCCCGCGAGCCAGCCCTTCTCCAGCACGGCGACGTTGGTGATGCCGTGGTTCTTCGCCAGGTAGTGGGCGGTGGCGAGACCGTGGCCGCCGCCGCCGACGATCACCACGTCGTACGACCGCTTGGGCTCCGGCGTGCGCCACAGCCAGTCGGGGTGCTCGGGGAGCTCGGCGCCGGGGGTGCGGGGGCTCATCGGACTTCTCCGGCTTCTTCTGCTTCTGCTTCTGCTTCTGCTTCTGCTTCTGCTTCTGCTTCTGCTTCTGCTTCTGCTTCTGCTTCTGCTTCTGCTTCTGCTTCTGCTTCTGAAAGGTGCGGGTAGAGCGGGTGCTTGGCGGCCAGCGCCTCGCTGCGGGCGCGCAGGGCGGCGATGTCGGGCTCGGGCTGGAGGGCCAGGGCGATCACATCGGAGACCTCTTCGAAGTCTTCATCCGTGAAGCCTCGGGTGGCCAGCGCCGGGGTGCCGATACGCAGTCCCGAGGTGACCATGGGCGGGCGCGGGTCGAAGGGCACGGCGTTGCGGTTGACGGTGATGCCGATCTCGTGGAGCAGGTCTTCGGCCTGCCTGCCGTCGAGCTGAGAGTCCCGCAGGTCGACCAGGACGAGGTGGACGTCCGTGCCGCCGGTGAGGACCTTCACCCCGGCGGCGGCCGCGTCGGCCCGGGTGAGGCGTTCGGCGAGGATGCGGGAGCCGGCGAGCGTACGGGCCTGGCGCTCGGCGAACTCGGGTGACCCGGCGACCTTGAACGACACCGCCTTCGCGGCGATGACGTGCTGCAGAGGGCCGCCCTGCATACCGGGGAACACCGCCGAGTTGATCTTCTTCGCGAGGTCGGCCTCATTGGTGAGGATGACGCCGCCGCGGGGACCGCCGAGCGTCTTGTGCGTCGTCGTGGTGGTGACGTGGGCGTGCGGTACGGGGTTGGGGTGCAGCCCGGCGGCGACGAGACCGGCGAAGTGCGCCATGTCGACCATGAGGAGGGCGCCCACGTCGTCGGCGATCCGCCGGAAGGCCGCGAAGTCCAACTGCCGCGGGTACGCCGACCAGCCCGCGATGATCATCTTGGGGCGGTGTTCCTTGGCGAGGCGTTCCACCTCGTCCATGTCGACGAGGTTGCCCGCCTCGGCGACGTGGTAGGGCACGACGTTGAGCATCTTGCCGCTGTAATTGATGCGCATGCCGTGCGTGAGGTGCCCGCCGTGCGCGAGATCGAGGCCGAGGATGGTGTCGCCGGGCTGCAGCAGGGCGAAGAAGACGGCGGTGTTCGCCTGGGCGCCCGAGTGCGGCTGAACGTTGGCGAACCCGGCACCGAAGAGGGACTTGATCCGCTCGATGGCGAGGCGCTCGGTGACGTCGACGTGTTCGCAGCCGCCGTAGTAGCGGCGGCCGGGATAGCCCTCGGCATACTTGTTGGTGAGGACCGAGCCCTGGGCCTCCAGCACGGCGGAGGGCGCGAAGTTCTCGGAGGCGATCATTTCGAGGGTCGACTGCTGGCGGTACAGCTCGGCGCGGAGTGCGGCGTGGACCTCGGGGTCCAGTTCCGCCAGGGGGGTGTTCAGCGCGTTCATACGGCGTTCGCGTTCCTCTCGGCGGCCTCGACGACATTGGCGAGCAGCATCGCCCGCGTCATGGGTCCTACGCCCCCGGGCATCGGCGCGAGCCATCCGGCGACCTGGGCGGCGTCCGGGTGCACATCGCCGACCAGCCCGTGGTCGGTGCGGGTGATACCAACGTCCAGGACCGCCGCGCCGGGGCGCAGCATGTCCTTGGTGATGAGCCCGGGCGAGCCGGCGGCCGCGATCACGATGTCCGCCTCGCGTACGTGCCAGGCCAGGCCCTTGGTGCCGGTGTGGCACAGGGTCACGGTGGCGTTCTCGGACTTGCGGGTGAGCAGCAGTCCGATGGGGCGTCCGACCGTGATGCCCCGTCCGATCACGCACACCCGCGCTCCGGCGAGCGGCACGTCGTGACGGCGGAGCAGTTCGACGATGCCGCGCGGGGTGCACGGCATCGGGGCCTCGACGCCGAGGGCGAGCCGGCCGAGGCTGACAGGGTGCAGGCCGTCGGCGTCCTTGGCCGGGTCCATGCGTTCCAGGACGGCATACATCGTCCAGGTGGCGCGGGAGCGGGAGCTGGACGATGTAGCCGGTGCAGGCCGGATCGGCGTTGAGCCCGTCGATCACGTCCTCGACCTGCCCCTGCGTGGCATCGGCGGGCAGTTCGCGGCGGATGGAGGCGACACCGATCTGCGCGCAGTCACGGTGCTTGCCGCCGACGTAGGCATGACTGCCGGGGTCGTCGCCGACCAGGACCGTGCCGAGCCCGGGCGGGCGACCGTCGGTGGCCGTCAACTTGGCCACGCGTCCGGCGAGTTCGCGACGGATCGCGGCGGCGGTAGCCTTGCCGTCGAGCAGCTGTGCGGTCACTGGCAGTACTCCTTGCCTCGAAGCCGACGATGTCGTGCTAGCCACGGAGGCGGGACATGGTCGGGTCGAACAGGGGCTCCTCGGCGACGACCGCCTCGACGCGCAGGTCGAAGTAGCCGATGTGCACGGTGGTGCCGGGGGTGGCGAGTTCCGCCGGGAGCCACGCGTAGGCGATGCCCTTGCCGATCGTGTAGCCGTAGGCGGCGCTGGTGACATAGCCGACGGGGCGGTCACCGTCGTACACCGGCTCCTTGCCCAGGACGACGGCCCCCGGGTCGTCGATGGTCAGGCAGGTGAGCTTGCGCCGCACGTCGGCCTTGCGCCGCTCCAGCGCGGCCTTGCCGATGAAGTCGTCCTTGTCGAGCTTGACGGCGAAGCCGACCCCGGCCTCGTAGGGGTCGTGTTCGTAGGTCATGTCGGTGCCGAAGGAGCGGTAGCCCTTCTCCAGGCGCAGGCTGTTGAAGGCGCCGCGGCCGGCGATGACGCCGCCGAGCGGCTCGGCCGCCTGCCACAGGGTGTCCCAGAGTTTCTGGCCCTGGTCGGCGGTGGTGTAGAGCTCCCAGCCGAGCTCACCGACGTACGACAACCGCATGGCGGTGACGGGCACCGAGCCGATGTAGGCGCGCTTGGCGCGGAAGTACTTCAGGCCGTCGTTCGAGAAGTCCGCGTCGGTGAGGGGCCCCAGGACCTTACGGGCGAGCGGTCCCCACAGGCCGATGCAGCAGGTGCCCGGGGTGCTGTCACGGACCTGGACCGTGCCGTCGGCGGGGAGGTGGCGGGTGAACCAGTCGAGGTCCAGGTTGCCGTTGGCGCCGACCTGGAAGAGGTCGCGGGCCAGGCGGGCGACGGTGATGTCGCTGCGGATGCCGCCGTCGTGGTCGAGGAGCAGGGTGTACGTCACCGAGCCGACCGACTTGGCAACCTTGCCGGTGCACAGGCGCTCCAGGAAGTCGGCGGCACCGGGGCCGCTGACCTCCAGGCGCTTGAGGGCCGTCATGTCGTACATCGCCACGGTCTCACGGGTGGCCTGTGCCTCGGCACCGACGATGGGCGACCAGTAGCGCGCGGCCCAGTCGTTGGGCGTGGGGATGGAACGGCTCTCGACCAGGCCCGCGTTGGCCTCGTACCACTGGGGGCGCTCCCAGCCGTTCGCCTCCAGGAAGAAGGCGCCCAGTTCCTGCTGGCGGGCGTAGAAGGGGCTCGTGCGGATCGGGCGCGGGTCCCCCGACGGCTGGAGGGGGTGCAGGATGTCGTAGACCTCGACGAAGTTCTGGCAGTCGCGGGCCAGGACGTACTCCGGGGCGAGCTGGTGCGGCTCGAAGCGGTTGACGTCGCACTCGTGCAGGTCGAAGGACGAGCAGTAGCCGTCGACCAGCCATTCGGCCATGGCCCGGCCGACGCCCGCGGAGTGGGTGACCCAGACGGCCTCGGCGACCCAGAAGCCCTTGACGTCCGGGGATTCACCGAGGAGCGGCTGGCCGTCGGTGGTGAAGGAGAACAGGCCGTTGATGCCCTCCTCGACCTTGGCCTCCCGCGTCGCGGGGAGCAGGGACTGGGTCTCGGTCCAGGCGTCCTCGAAGTCGTCCTCGGTGAACTTCAGGACCGACGGCATCTCGTCGGCCTCGTCCACGGACAGGATGTCGTCGACGGAGACCGGCATCGGACGGTGGCCGTAGTAGCCGATGCCCAGGGTGTCGAAGCGGTCGCGGTAGTAGAGATCGGCGTCCTGGTGGCGCAGGATCGGGCGCACCGCCTCCTCGGTCTGGCCCGCCAGCGCCGGTACCGGCCCGGTCCAGGCCAGTTGGTGGCCGAGGGGGGTGAGCGGGAGGTTCATGCCGACCATGCGGGCGATCTTCGGGCCCCAGATGCCGGCGCAGCACACGACGATGTCGGCGGGGATCTCGCCCTGGTCGGTGAGGACGCCGATGACGCGGCCCTCGCTCTGCCGCACGTCGAGGACTTCGTGGCGGGCGAGGAAGCGCACACCTCGCTCGGTGGCCCGGCGGATCTGCGCCTCGACGGCGAGGACGGCCTTCGCGAGGCCGTCGGTCGGTACCAGGAGGCCGCCGAGGACCTTGTCCGGGTTCACGAGCGGGTGCTGCTCGACGCACTCTTCGGGGCTCAGCAGCCGGGCCTCGATGCCCCAGGCGGTGATCCAGCCGTGGCGGCGGTGCAGCTCCGCGACGCGCTCGGGGGTGGTCGCCACTTCGAGGCCGCCGACCTGCAGGAAGCAGGGCCGGCCGTCGACGTCGAGGGAACAGAACTTCTCGACCGTGTAGCGGGCCAACTCGGTCATGGTCTTGGAGGAGTTCGTCTGGAAGACCAGGCCCGGGGCGTGCGACGACGATCCCCCGGTGGCAGGGAGCGGGCCCTGGTCGACGACGGTCACTTCGGTCCAGCCTCGCGCGGAAATCTCGTCGGCGAGCGCCGCTCCCACGACGCCCGCTCCGATGATGACCACTCGGGGTCCCGCCATCGCCGCACCTCCGAC
>NZ_JBSFZS010000180.1:0-11176 GCF_053600395.1 Streptomyces sp. NPDC005070
GCGCAGGACACGGCTCCGGACGGCCGCAGCGACGACGATCTCTACGCCCTGATCGACCGCGGATACCTGTAGCCGCAATCCGTCCAGCCGCAATCCGTTCAGCCGCACCCGTTCTTCTAAGCAACCGTTGAGGGAGGCCCCTGGTGGAGGAAGTCGACAAGCTCCGCTCCTACTTGCGACGTGCGGTCGGTGACGCGCAGGAACTGCGCGAGCGGGTGCGCGAGCTGGAGGAGTCCGCGCGCGAGCCCATCGCCGTGGTGGGTGTGGGGTGTCGCTTCCCGGGCGGGGTGACATCCCCCGAACAGCTGTGGGACGTCGTCTCCGGCGAGGTGGACGCCATGGGCGACTTCCCCCAGGACCGCGGCTGGGACCTGGAGGCCCTCTACGACCCCGACCCCGAGGCACACGGGAAGACGTACACCCGCACGGGCGGTTTCCTGCCCGAACTCGCCGACTTCGACGCGGAGTTCTTCGGCATCAGCCCGCGCGAGGCGCTGGCGACGGACCCGCAGCAGCGGCTGATGCTGGAGACCTCGTGGGAGGCCCTGGAGCGGGCGGGCATCGACCCGGTGGCGCTGCGGGGTTCGCAGACCGGCGTGTTCACCGGCCTGTACGGCGTCGACTACGGCCCCAGGATCGGCGGCGGCGCGGCCGGCGAGGTGGAGGGCTTCCAGATCACCGGCACCTACCTCAGCGTGGCCTCGGGCCGCGTGGCCTACGTGCTGGGCCTCCAGGGCCCGGCCATCTCCACCGACACCGCCTGCTCCGCCTCCCTCGTCGCCATCCACCAGGCCGTACGGTCCCTGCGCTCCGGGGAGTGCACGCTGGCACTGGCCGGCGGGGTCTCGACCCTGCCGACCCCGGGCATGTTCGTCGAACTCGCCCGCCAGCGCGGCCTGTCGGCGGACGGCCGGTGCAAGGCGTTCGCCGACGCGGCCGACGGCACCGGCTTCTCCGAGGGCGCGGGCGTCCTGGTCCTGGAGCGGCTCTCCGACGCGCGCCGCAACGGCCGCCGGATCTGGGCGGTGATCCGCGGCTCGGCCGTCAACCAGGACGGCGCCTCCAACGGCCTGACCGCCCCGAACACCCTGGCCCAGCGGCGGGTCATCCGGGCGGCCCTGACCGACGCCGGGCTGTCCTGCGCCGACGTGGACGCGGTGGAGGCGCACGGCACCGGCACCCGGCTCGGCGACCCCATGGAGGCGGAAGCCCTGCTCGCCACCTACGGCCAGGACCGTGACGCCCAGGACCCTTTGTGGCTGGGGTCGCTGAAGTCGAACATCGGACACACCCAGGCGGCCGCCGGTGTCGGCGGCACCATCAAGATGATCATGGCGATGCGGCACGGCGTCCTGCCCCGCACCCTGCACGTCGACCGCCCCTCGGCCCACGTCGACTGGTCGACCGGCGCGGTGGAACTGCTGACCGAGGCACGGCCCTGGACCACGGCCGAGGACCGGCCCCGGCGCGCCGGCGTGTCGTCCTTCGGCATCAGCGGCACCAACGCCCACCTGATCCTCGAACAGGCCCCCGCCGAAGCCGGGCCGGAGCGGACTCCGGCCGGTGACGACACGCGGCCCGCCACCGGCGCGCCCCGGGCGCTGCCGTGGGTGCTGTCGGCACGCTCCCGTCAGGCGCTGCGCGCCCAGGCGGCACGGCTCGGCGACAGCGTCGCCGCGAACGCCGGCGCGACGGCCGCGGGCGTGGGACGGGCGCTGGCGACGACCCGGTCGCTGTTCGACCACCGCCAGGTCGTCATCGGCACCGGCCGCGACGAACTCCTCGCCCGCCTCGCCGCCGTCGCCGCGGGGCAGGAGCCCGCCCCCGCCGGCGCCGTCTCGGGAGCCGCCGCACCGGTCGGCAAGACGGTCTTCGTCTTCCCCGGCCAGGGCGCCCAGTGGATCGCGATGGGCCGCGAACTCATGGAGAGCTCCCCGGTCTTCGCCGACGAACTGCACGCCTGCGCCAAGGCGTTGGAGCCGTGGGTGTCCTGGTCACTGATCGACACCGTGTGCGGCGGACCGGACTCGGCGGACCTGGAGGACATCGACGTCGTCCAGCCGGTGCTCTTCGCGGTCATGGCGGCACTCGCGCAGGTGTGGCGCTCGCTGGGGGTGCGCCCGGACGTGGTCATCGGCCACTCCCAGGGCGAGATCGCCGCCGCCTATGTCGCCGGCGCCCTGACCCTGCAGGACGCCGCCAAGATCGTCGCCCTGCGCTCCCGACTCCTGGCCACCGTCACCGGCCAGGGCAGCATGGCCGGCATCCTGCTGCCCGAGGACCGCGTGCACACGATGCTCGCGGGCCAGGAGACCCGCATCGGCATCGCCGCCGTGAACGGCCCCAACTCCACGACGGTCTCCGGCGAGAGCGAAGCCGTCGAGAAACTGGTCGCGGCCTGCCAGGCCGACGGCGCCCGCGCCCGGCTGATCAAGTCCAGCGTCCCCGGCCACTCCCCGCTCATGGACCGCTTCGACGGCCGGCTCCAGCGGGAACTCGGCCCCATCACCCCCAAGCCCACACCGGTGGCGATCTACTCCACCGTCACCGGCGACCTCATCGACCCCCTCGAGCTCGACACCGGCTACTGGTACCAGAACCTGCGCCGGCCGGTGCAGTTCGCCACCGCCATGGGCCGCCTGGTCGAGCGGGAACCCCACAGCGCCGTCGTCGAACTCAGCCCGCACCCGCTGCTCGTGATGACCGTCCAGGAGATGTTCGACGCCACCCCCGGCGCCACCGGCTTCGTGGTGGGCTCGCTGCGCCGCGACGAGGGCGGCCTCGCCCGGCTCCACCAGTCGGCCGCCGAAGCCTTCGTCCGCGGCCTCACCGTCTCCTGGGAGGCGGCCTTCGACGGCGTGGACGGCGCGGACGGCGCGGGGGCCGAGCTGCCCACGTACGCCTTCCAGCGCCGGCGCTACTGGCTGAACACCCCCGCCGAGACCACCGCCGCGAGCACCTGCGACCACCCGCTGCTCGACGCCGTGATCGACCTGCCCGACGACGGCGGCGGGCGCGGGGGAGTGGCGGGCAGCGGACGCCTGTCCCTGGAGCGCCACCCCTGGCTCGCCGACCACCTCGTCCACGGCGCCGTCCTGGTGCCCTTCGCGGCCCTGGCGGAACTGGCCGTCTGGACCGCGCACCAGGCGGGCCACGACAGCGTCGACGAACTCACCCTGCACACCCCGCTGGTGCTCTCCCGCACGGCCGAACGCGAGATCCGCGTCGTCATCGACAACACCGGCGCCATCGGCGTGCACTCGCGCGCCGGCGGCGAGAACACCTGGACGCGCAACGCCACCGGGACCGCCGGATCCGGCACCGCACCCGCCGTCGAGGGCCTCACCGCATGGCCGCCCCCGGGCGCGACCCCCGTGCCCTTGGGCGACGAACACACCGGGCCGGCCGCCGCCGGCTCCGGGCCCCTGCCGCGCGGCACCCGCGGAGTGTGGCGCGACGGCGACACCCTGTTCGCCGAGGTCGAACTGCCGCCGGCCGACGGCGCGGAGCAGGGCCGCTTCCGCATCCACCCGGCGCTGCTGACCGCCGCGCTGCTCCCGGCCGCCCTGGTCCCCGTCACCGGCACCTCCCGGCCCCAGGGCGGACTGCCCTTCCACTGCACCGGACTGCGCCTGGCCGCCGGCCGGCCCACCGCCCTGCGCGTGCGGCTCGCCCCGGCGGGAGAGGGCACGCTGTCCGTGACCCTCGCGGACGGCCACGGGACGCCGATCGGCTCCGTCGCCTCGCTGAGCCTGCGCCCGGTGGACGCCGAGGAACTGACCGCGCTGAGCTTCGACCACCAGGACGCGCTGTTCCAGGTGGACTGGGCCCCCCTCGCCGTCCCCTCCGGGCAGTCGGCGCCCCGCTGCACGGTGCTGGGAGCCGCCCCCGACACGCGGCAGGCCCACGCGCCGGCCGCCGCCGGCCCCGCCGCGCTCACCGGCCCCGCCGCACTGGCCGCACTCGCCGCGTCCGGCGCGGAGATACCCCCCCTCGTCATCGCCCGCCTCGACCAGGACGACCACACCGGCGGCGACACCCCCGCCGCCGCCGAACAGCGCCTGCACCGCGTGCTGCGCTGGACGAAGGACTGGCTGGCCGACGAACGGTTCTCCGCCTCCCGCCTGGTCCTCGTGACACGGGACGCCTTCCACGACGACCACATCGCCCACCCCGATCCCGCGGCGGCCGCGATCTGGGGCTTCGTACGCACCGCGCAGACCGAGAACCCGCAGCGCTTCACCCTCGTGGACACCGACGGCCGGCCCGAGTCCTTCGCCCTGGTCCCGGCCGCCGCCGCCACCGGCGAGGCCCAGCTCAAGATCCGGGCCGGCCACGCGAGCACCCCCCACCTGGCCCACGCGGCCCCCGCGGCCCCCGCACTCCGCGACGGAGCACCGAAGGCGCCCGCGCTCGGCTCCGGCACCGTGCTCATCACCGGCGGCACCAGCGGCCTCGGCGCGATCCTGGCCCGGCACCTGGTCGAACGGCACGGGGTACGCCGGCTGGTGCTGACCAGCAGGCGCGGCCCGGCCGCCCCCGCGGTGGCGGCACTGCGCGAGGAGCTGACCGCGGCCGGCGCCCACGTCCAGGTCGCGGCCTGCGACGTCTCCCGCCGCGACGCCGTCGCCGAACTGATCGCCGCCGTGCCGCCCGAGCACCCGCTCACAGCGGTGATCCACTGCGCGGGCGTCCTGGACGACGGCGTCGTCCAGGCACTGACCGAGGAGCGCCTCGACACGGTCCTCGCGCCGAAGGCGCGCGGCGCCTGGCACCTGCACGAACTGACCGGGCACCTGGACCTGTCCGCGTTCGTGCTGTTCTCCTCGATCGCCGGCGTGCTCGGCACACCCGGACAGGCCAACTACGCGGCGGCCAACGCCTTCCTCGACGGCCTCGCCCAGGCCCGCCGCGCCCGCGGACTGGCCGCGAGCGCACTGTGCTGGGGCTTTTGGGCCGAACGCAGCGACATGAGCGCCGACATCAGCGAAGCCGACGTCGAGCGCCTGCGGCGCCGCGGTGTGCGCCCGCTGTCCTCACGAGAGGGACTCGCCCTCTTCGACGCCGCCCTCGCCCTCGACGAACCGGTGCTCGTACCGGCGCTGCTGAACCCGACGGCGGCCGGCACCGCGCAGACGGCCTCCCCGCTGCTGCGCGCCCTCGCCCGGACCACCGCCGAACCCGGCGGATCCGCGCGGCCGGAGGCCGCCGACGTGCCGCTCGAACAGCACCTGAGGTCGCTGCCGGCGGACGAGGCACAGACCCTCCTGCTGGACGCGGTGCGGACGCAGACCGCGCTCGTCCTCGGGCACGCCGACACCGGGCGGGTCGCCCCCGCGGTGACGTTCAAGACCCTCGGCATCGACTCGCTCACCGCGCTGGAACTGCGCAACAAGCTCGCGGCGGCGACCGGCCTGAAACTGCCCGCCACCCTCGTCTTCGACCACCCGACCCCCACCGCCGTCGCCCAGTTCCTGGGCACGCGCATCACCCCGGACCCCGGCGCCGCACAGCAGTCCCCGGCCGATCACCTGGTGACCCAGATCGAGCACCTGGGCGCCCGGCTCGAGGACGCCTTCCGCACCCTCGCGGAACAGGACCGGACCACGATTTCCACCCTCCTCGGCGCACTGCAGGGCCGAGTCCGTGCGATGGCGGACGACGACGGGTCACCGGTCGCCATCGTCGACCAGATCGGTGCGGCCTCGGCGGGAGAACTCCTCGCGCTGCTGGACAAAGAGCTCGGCTAGGGGAAAGCGATGACACACGACAACAACGCCGAGGTTCTCGACTACCTCAAGCGCACATCGATCGAGCTGATCGAGACACGCAAGCGCCTGAAGGAACTGAACGACGCCGCCACCGAACCCGTCGCCGTCGTCGGCGTCGCCTGCCGCTACCCCGGCGCGGTGGCCTCCCCCGAAGACCTGTGGGAGCTGGTACGACAGGGCGCGGACGCCGTGGACGACTTCCCCGACGACCGCAACTGGGACCTGGACACCCTCTACGACCCCGACCCCGACCACCCCGGCACCTGCTACACCCGCAAGGGCGGATTCCTCTACGACGCCGGCGACTTCGACGCCGACTTCTTCGGCATCAACCCGCGCGAGGCCCTGTCCGCCGACCCGCAGCAGCGCCTGCTCCTCGAGGCGTCCTGGGAGTGCGTGGAACGGGCCGGCATCGACCCCGAGTCCCTGCGCGGCAGCGACACCGGCGTGTTCGCCGGACTCGCCTACTTCGGCTACGGCAACCACTTCACCACCCCCGAGGCCATCGCCGGCTACGCGCAGACCGGCTCCCTGCTCAGCGTGGCCTCCGGCCGGGTCGCCTACGCGCTGGGCCTCCAGGGCCCGGCCATCTCCACCGACACCGCCTGCTCCTCCTCGCTGGTCGCGGTGCACCAGGCGGTGCAGTCCCTGCGGCAGGGCGAATGCACCCTGGCCCTGGCCGGCGGGGTCACCGTCATGGGAATGCCACAGGTGTTCCGCGAGATGTCCAAACAGCGAGGCCTGGCGGTGGACGGCCGCTGCAAGGCGTTCGCCGACGCGGCCGACGGCACCGGCTTCTCCGAGGGCGTCGGCATGCTCGTCCTGGAACGGCTCTCCGACGCGCGCCGCAACAAACGCCGGATCTGGGCGGTGATCCGCGGCACGGCCATCAACCAGGACGGCGCCTCCAACGGCCTGACCGCGCCCAGCGGCCCCGCCCAGCAGCGCGTGATCCGCGCCGCGCTGGCCAACGCCCACCTGGGAAGCGGCGACATCGACGCGGTCGAGGCCCACGGCACCGGCACCACACTCGGCGACCCCATCGAGGCGGGCGCCCTGCTCGCCACCTACGGCCAGGGCCGCGACACCCAGGACCCTTTGTGGCTGGGGTCGCTGAAGTCCAACATCGGCCACACCCAGGCGGCCGCCGGTGTCGGCGGCATCATCAAGATGATCATGGCGATGCGGCACGGCCTGCTGCCCCCGACCCTGCACGTCGACCGCCCCTCGACCCACATCGACTGGTCCGCCGGAGCCGTGGAACTGCTCACCGAAACCCGGGACTGGACCACCCCGGACGGCCGGCCCCGGCGCGCGGGCGTCTCCGCGTTCGGCGTCAGCGGCACCAACGCGCACGTCATCCTCGAACAGGCGCCCCCCGAGGAGGACGAGGACGACGAGGACCACCAGCCCTACTGCCAGAGCGGGCCGGTGCCCTGGGCGCTGTCCGCGCGCTCGGAACAGGCGCTGCGCGCCCAGGCCCGCAGCCTGCACGACTTCGCCGCCGCCCACCCGGACCTGGACCTCCTCGACGCCGCCCACACGCTGGTGGCCGGCCGCACCCGCTTCGAGCACCGGGCGGTGGCCCTCGGCCACGACCGGGACGAACTGCTGGGCGCGCTCGACGCACTGAGCCGGGGCAAGGACTCCGCCGCCCTCGTACGCGGCACGGCCCCCGGCGAACCCGGCCGCCCCGTCTACCTGTTCCCCGGCCAGGGCTCCCCCTGGGCAGGCGTCGGGCGCCAGTTGTACGACACCTTTCCCGTCTTCGCGCGCAGCCTCGACGAGATCTGCGCCCGCTTCGACGCCCACCTGCCCCACCCGCTCAAGCCCGTCCTGCTCGCCGACGAGCCCGAGGGCCGCGACCGCACGGACATCGCCCAGCCCGCCCTGTTCACCCTCCAGGTCAGCCTCTACCGCCTCCTCACCCGGTACGCCCCCACACCCGCCCGGCTCATCGGCCACTCCGTCGGCGAGATCGCCGCCGCCCACGTCTCCGGCGTCCTCGACCTGGACACCGCGACCCGGCTCGTCGCCGCCCGCGGACGCGCCATGCAACAGGTCACCGAACCCGGCGCCATGCTCGCCGTCCGCGCCTCACCCACCCACGTGAGCACCCTGCTGGGCCCCTACGACCGCGTCGGCGTCGCCGCCGTCAACGGCCCCGAGTCCGTCGTCGTCTCCGGCCTGCGCGAACAGGTCCACGCCCTGCGCGACCAGCTCGCCGCCGACGGCGTCTCGGCCAAGCTCCTCCCGGTCGCCCACGCCTTCCACTCCCCGCTCATGGACCCGGTCCTCGACGAGTTCGCGGCAGCGCTCGGCGACCTGCCCGACGGCGAGATGACGATCCCCCTCGTCTCCACCCGGCTGGGCCGCGAGGCCACACTCCAGGAGCTCACCTCCGCCCGCTACTGGGTCGACCACGTCCGCGACCCGGTCCGCTTCTGGGACGCGGTGCAAGACGCCCGCGCCGCCGGCGCGGGCGTCTTCGTCGAGGTGGGACCCGGGGCGACGCTCACGAGCATCACCAAGGAGGCCCTCGCCGCAGAGGGCATCCACGACACCCTGGTCGTCCCGGCGTCACGCCGTGACCGCACCGCCCCCCAGGCACTGCTCGGCGCACTGGCCCAGCTGCACGTGGGCGGCACCGAGGTGGACTTCCGTGCCCTGTCCGGCCCCCGCCGCGGCGTGGACCTGCCGACGTACGCCTTCCAACACCGGCGCTACTGGATGGACTTCCGCGCCGGGACACAGACCACCAGCGTCACCTCCGCCGGCCTCACCGCCCCCGAACACCCCCTGCTCGGCGCCGTGGTGGACCACCCCGGCACCGACGAGCGGGTCTTCACCGACCTGTGGTCCCTGCGCAGCCACGGCTGGCTGGGCGACCACGCCGTCTTCGGCGCCGCCGTCGTCCCCGCGACCGCCTACCTGGACCTGGCCCTGTCGGCCGGCGCCCACACCGGCTGCGGCAGGGTCGAGGAACTCACCCTGGCCGTCCCCCTGATCCTGCCCGAGAGCGGCGACGTACGGATCCGCGTCGTCGTCGGCGCCGCCGCCGACAGCGGCCGCCGCACCCTGGACGTGTACGCACAAAGCGGCGACGACACCCCCGGCCAGGGCTCCTGGACCCGCCACGCGAGCGGCAGCCTGGCACCGGGCACCCCACCGGCCCCCGCCCCGGCGCTCACCGCATGGCCACCGGCCGGGGCGAAGCAGCTCGACATCAGCGGCCTCTACGACACGTTCGCGGACGCCGGTTTCGACTACGGCCCGCTCTTTCGCGGGCTGCGGGAGGTCTGGCGGCACGGCGAGGACCTCTACGCGCTCGCCACCCTCCCCGACACCACCGACCCCACCGCCGGCGGCGCCTTCGCCCTGCACCCGGCCCTGCTCGATACCGTCCTGCACGCCTCCATCGCCGGAGGCGTCATCCAGGTGACCGGCGAGCAGGGCCGCATGCCCTTCGCCTGGTCCGGCGTGGACCTGGCCGGCCCCTGCCCGCCCACCGTCAGGGTCCGCCTCACCCCGGCCGGCGAGGACGCCGTGTCACTGACGATCGCCGACGAGAACGGCCGCCCGATCGCCTCCGTCGCCACCCTCGCCTTCCGCCCCGCGAGCGCCGAGCAGGTCCACTCCGCACACGGCCGGCAACAGCCGCTGTACGAACTGCGGTGGCGCCCGGTGAAGGAGACCGGGCGCCAGGCCCACCCCGGGCGGTTCGCCGTCCTCGGCGCCCCCGGCGGCCTGTCCGCCCGCCTCACCGCCGCGCACGACAGCCCCGCCGTGCACCACGCGTCGATGGACGAGGTCCCAACGGGACCGGCACCCGCCCACATCGTCCTGTGCCTGGACGACGACGCCACCACCGGGGCCGGACTGCTCGACACCGTCGCCGACGCCGGCAAGCGGGTCCTGGAGCACATCCAGCGCCTCCTCGCCGAAGAAGCCCTCGCCGCCTCCACCCTGGTGGTCCTCACCCGCCTGGCCGTCGACACCGGCCAGGGCGAGAGCGTCGAGAGCCTGCCCGGCGCGTCCGTGTGGGGCCTGATCCGCTCCGCCCAGACCGAACACCCCGGCCGGTTCAAGCTGATCGACCTCGACGACACGGACACCTCCTGGACCCGCCTGCCGGACGTACTCGCCCTGGCCGAGGACCAACTGGCCCTGCGCGACGGCACCTTGCTGATCCCCCGGCTGGCGGCGGTCCAGGCGGCCGAGCACCGCATCGAGGCGCCGCCGGCCGGAGCCCACCGCCTCGGCATCCCCGTCAAGGGCACACTCCAGAACCTGACCTGGGTCCCCTGCCCCGAGGTGGAAGCACCCCTGACGTCCGGTCAGGTCCGTATCGCCGTACAGGCCGCCGGACTCAACTTCCGCGACGTCACCATCGCGCTCGGCCTGGTGGACCGCACCGCCATCGACGCCGGACTCGGCAGCGAGGGCTCCGGCACCGTCCTCGAAGTAGCCGACGACGTCACCGCGTTCACCCCCGGCGACCGGGTCACCGGCATCTTCAGCGGCGCCTTCGGCCGCACCGCCGTCGCCGACCACCGCATGCTCGTGGCCGTCCCCGACGGCTGGAGCCACGCCCAGGCGGCATCCATGCCGTGCACCTTCCTCACCGCCTACCACGGCCTCTTCGAGGTGGCGAACCTCCGAAAAGGCCAGCGCGTCCTCATCCACGCCGCGGCCGGCGGCGTCGGCATGGCCGCCGTCCAACTGGCCCGCCACGCGGGCGCCGAGATCTACGCCACCGCCGCCCCCGCCAAGTGGCCCGCCCTCAAGGCCCTCGGAATCGACGAGGCGCACCTGGCGTCCTCCCGCGACCTGGCCTTCGCCGAGAAGTTCCGCCGCACCTCCGGCGGCCGCGGCGTCGACGTCGTCCTCAACTCCCTCGCGCACACCTTCGTCGACGCCTCACTGACCCTGCTCCCCGACGGCGGGCACTTCGTCGAGATGGGCAAGACCGACATCCGCGACCCGCACCAGATCGCGGCCGCCCACCCCGGAGTCGACTACCGGCCCTTCGACCTCTACGAGGCGGGCCCCGACGCCCTCCAGGAGATGTTCCGGGCCGTCATGGACCTGTTCGCCGACGGCAGCGTGCAGCTTCCCCCGCTCTCCCTGCGCGACATCCACGACGCACGCGCGGTGTTCCGCGAGATGAGCCAGGGCCGCCACATCGGCAAACTCGTCCTGGACATCGGCGACGGCCTCGGCGGCGGCACCGTCCTGATCACCGGCGGCACCGGGGGAGTGGGCTCGCTCCTGGCCCGCCACCTCGTCACCGAACACGGCGTCCGCAGCCTGCTGCTGGCCAGCCAGACCCTCGTCACCTGCGCGTTCTCCTTCTGCTGGGACACCTGGTTCGCCCCACCTCCACCCGCCGACGACCAGAATCC